>CAUJJQ010000235.1 GCA_963205285.1 Pseudomonadota bacterium
GCAAATCGCCGCCGCAATTGGGGCAGATTTCGTCGAGCTTATCGGCGCAATTGGCGCAAAATGTACATTCGAAACTACAGATGAAGGCACCATGCAAATGGCCGGGCAAATCCACCCCGCAGCGTTCACAATCGGGCCGCATTTCCAAACTCATTTCAAAACCTCCTCAACTGCGCCGCAAATGTCGGCGACCACTTGTTCGACCAATGCGCCGTCATCCCCCTCCGCCATCACGCGGATTTTGGGTTCGGTGCCTGACGCCCGGATGACGAGCCGGCCGCTGGCGGCGAGCCGCGCTTCACCATCGGCAATCGCTGCCTTGACCGCCGCTGCATAGAGCGGGTTTTCACCACGCGGGTAAATGACGTTGCGCAAAATCTGCGGCACGGGTTCGAATTGCCGCAGAAAATCGCTGGCGCATTGCCCTGCATCAATCATCGCGGCGAGCAATTGCAACGCCGCCATCGTGCCATCGCCGGTCGTCGCATGGTCGGCCAAAATCATATGACCCGATTGTTCGCCACCGACATTATAGCCGCCCCTGCGCATCGCATCGAGCACATAGCGATCGCCAACCTTGGTCCGTTCGAGCCGCAGCCGCTCTGCCGCCAAACGTCGTTCCAACCCCAGATTGGACATGACCGTCGCCACCACCCCGCCGCCGCGCAAACGGCCTGCGCGGTGCCAAGCGATGCCGATCGCCGCCATAATCTGGTCGCCATCGATTATATGGCCATGTTCATCGACGATGATCAGTCGGTCAGCATCCCCATCCAACGCGATGCCGATGTCCGCGCCTGATGACACCACTGTTTCCTGCAGCAATTGCGGGTGGGTGGAGCCGCATTTATCGTTGATGTTTCGACCATTGGGCGAAACGCCGACCGCCACAACCTCTGCCCCCAATTCCCACAAGGCGGTGGGGCTGCTGTTATATGCCGCCCCATTGGCGCAATCGATCGCGATTTTCAGGCCGTCGAGGCGGATATGTTCGGGCAGGCTGGCCTTTACCGCATGGATGTACCGTCCGCGCGCATCCTCTATGCGGCGCGCACGACCAATATCGGCGGGCTGGGCGAGCGGAACGTCGCCATCAATCAGCGCGCCAATCGCCGCTTCGTCGCTGTCGGACAATTTATAGCCGTCAGGGCCGAATAATTTAATCCCATTGTCCATATAGGGATTGTGGCTGGCGGAAATCATCACCCCCAAATCTGCGCGCATCGACCGCGTCAGGAGAGCAACCGCAGGGGTCGGCATCGGCCCCACCTGCACCACGTCCATCCCGACAGAGGTGAAACCGGCCACCATCGCATTTTCGATCATATAGCCTGAAAGGCGCGTATCCTTGCCCACCACCACGCGATGTTTATGGCTGCCGCGCAGGAAATGCGCGCCCGCAGCCATGCCGACGCGCATCGCCACCGCCGCTGTCATCGGTGCCTGATTGGTGAGGCCACGGATGCCGTCGGTACCGAAATAGCCGCTGCCCATAATCTTTTTCCGCTTTCCCCGTTTGGATACGCCCGTGCGATAGAATAAGCGCGGCCCAAAGAAAAGCGACGCCCACCCCTTTTTTCCAGCCGATATTGCCAGCCCCCGCCCCCTATGCCACGAGCGGGCCATGCCGGTTGCTCAATCCCCCATCCCCTCCATCCCGACGCTGCGCCTGTCGGTGTTGTTCATGGTCATGCTGGTGGCGGCGGCGGGCAATACGGCGATGCAATCGATCCTGCCGGCGCTGGGCACCAAAATCGGCATTGCCGATGTTTGGGTCAGCCTCGCCTTTTCCTGGTCGGCATTGCTGTGGGTGATTACCGCGCCGATGTGGGCGCGCCAGTCGGACAAGCGCGGACGCAAGATATTGATGGCGCTGGGCGTCACCGGCTTTGCGACATCGATGCTGCTGTGCGGTCTGGCGCTGTGGGCGGGACTTTCGGGCTGGATGGGCGCCACAATGACCTTTGTCATTTTCGCCCTGTTCCGCAGCCTATATGGTGGTTTTGGTTCGGCATCGCCGCCCGCCGTTCAGGCCTATATCGCGGCGCGCACCGATGCAGAGGAACGCACTCGCGCGCTCAGCCTTGTTGCATCCTCCTTTGGGCTTGGCACGGTGATTGGCCCGACCATCGCGCCCTATTTCATTTTGCCGGTGTTCGGCCTCGCGGGCCCGCTGATCATCTTTGCCGTCATCGGGGTTGTTGTCCTGATCGCGCTAAGGCTGGTACTGCCCGATGATACGCCGCGCTTTGCCGCACGCGGACAGGTGACATCCTACCCCACCGCAGGGGCGGGCGCGCCGGGCAGCTTTACCGAGGATGCCGGCCCGACCGACCCGTCCGGAGCGCCGCTTATCCGCTGGACCGATGCGCGCGTCCGGCCATGGCATATCGCCGGGCTGATCGGCGGCCATGCACAGGCGATGTTTCTGGGGGTGATCGGCTTTGTCGTGCTCGACCGGCTGCATTTGCGCGCCACGCCCGACCTTGCGGCCGAACCCACCGGCCATGTCATGTGGGTGGGGGCGCTGGCCACCCTGCTCGCCCAATGGGGGCTGATCCCGCTGCTCAAATTACAGCCGCGCATGGCGGTGGTGAGCGGCGCAGCCATTGGCGCGGCGGGGGCAGCATTATTGGGCGTTGCCGATGATCTGCCGACCATCTCCAGCGGATTTGCGCTGGGCCTGCTCGGCTGGGGATTATTCCGCCCGGGCTTTACCGCAGGCGCCAGCCTTGCCGTGCCGCGCGGCCTGCAAGGGCAAGTGGCGGGCCAGACCGCGTCGATTAACGGCGCGGCCTATATCGTCGCCCCGGCGATCGGCGTCCTTCTTTACAATTGGCACGCCGAAACCGCCTTTGGCCTGATGGCGATATTGTCCGCCGCGCTCGCCATCTGGGGCTGGTGGGCGCTCAAACTGCCGCCGCAGCTTGACGAACCGGGCGACGACAGCCTGAGCAGCGCGGAACTTTAGCTAACCCTTTTCCTCGTCATGTTTGGCCGCATTGGTGGGTTTCAACATGCCCGGCGCAAAAAAGCCAATCGGCTGAATGGATGCCGCTTTCTGTTTGATTTCCCCGGCTATTTTTTCATAATCGCGTTCCATCTCCGCCGTCACCGTCGCGTGCGTATCGGCAAAGGCGGCATCAAAATCAGCCGCCGTCACCTTTTTACTGTCGAGCGAACGGCGCAGCGCCACCATCCCCGCACGGCGCACCAAATCCTCCAAATCCGCGCCCGAAAAACGATCCGCCTTTTTGGCAATAGCGTCCAAATCGACATCTTTGGCGAGCGGCATGTCGCGCACATGGATGTCGAGGATGCGCCGCCGCCCCGCCACATCAGGGACGCTGACATAGATGAGTTCATCCAGCCGCCCCGGCCGCAGCAACGCCGGGTCGATTAAATTGGGGCGGTTGGTCGCGCCGATGACGACGACCGACTGCATTTCCTCTATCCCGTCCATTTCGGCGAGCAATGTATTGACCACCCGTTCGGTGACCTGCGGTTCCCCCGCCCCGCCAGCGCCGCGTGCAGGCACCAATGCATCCAGTTCATCGATAAAGATGATGCAGGGCGCCACCTGACGCGCGCGGGCGAACAGACGCGATATTTGCTGTTCGCTTTCGCCATACCATTTGGATAGCAAATCGGCTGATTTGGTGGCGATGAAATTGGCCTCCGCTTCCCGCGCTACTGCCTTGGCAAGCAAGGTTTTGCCGGTGCCCGGCGGGCCATAGAGCAGAAACCCTTTGGCCGGACGGATGCCGAGGCGGCGGAACGCATCGGGCCGCTTCATCGGCAGTTCGACCCCCTCTTGCAGACGTTGCGCGGCAGCATCCAGCCCGCCAATATCACTCCACCGGACATTGGGGGCCTGCACCATCACTTCACGCATCGCGCTGGGGTGGACGCGTTTCAGCGCATTAACGAAATCATCGCGGGTCACCGACAGGCTGTCGAGCAGATCAGCGGGAATTGCGCCCTTGCTAAGGTCGATCTGCGGGCGCAGGCGGCGCACCGCCTCCATCGCCGCTTCGCGCGCCAGTGCCGCCAGATCGGCCCCGACAAAGCCATAGGTGGTGCGCGCCAATTCACCCAGATCCACCCCTGTGTCGAGCGGCATGCCGCGCGTGTGGATGGTCAAAATCTCCCGCCGCCCGCGTTCATCGGGCACGCCGACGATGATTTCGCGGTCAAAACGACCGGGGCGGCGCAATGCCTCATCAATCGCTTCGGGGCGGTTGGTTGCGGCGATGACCACCAGATTGGATCGCGGTTCCAGCCCGTCCATCAGCGTCAATAATTGCGCGACCAGTCGTTTTTCCTGTTCGCCCGAAACATTGCCGCGTTTGGGTGCAATCGAATCCACCTCATCGATAAAGATGATCGACGGCGCGGCCTTTGCCGCCGCCTCAAAAATCTCCCGCAGCCGTTTTTCCGATTCGCCATAGGCGCTGCCCATGATTTCCGGGCCATTGATCAGGAAAAACTCTGCCGCACTTTCATTGGCGACAGCGCGGGCAAGGCGGGTTTTGCCAGTGCCCGGCGGGCCATAAAGCAAAACGCCGCGCGGCGGATCCACCCCCAGCCGCTGGAATAATTCGGGGTGGCGCAGCGGCAGTTCGACCATTTCGCGCAATTGATCGATAGCCTCCCCCATCCCGCCAATATCATCATAGGTGACATCTGCGCGCACCTCCCCCGCCTCGACAAATTCGGCGCGCAGTTCAATTTCGGTTTCCTCGCCAATCTGAACAATGCCTTTGGGACTGGTTGCAACGACGTTGAGGCGGATTTCCTGCAAGGCATAGGCAGGGGCATTCAACATCTGGCGCATTTGCGGGGGTAGATTTTCAGGTGCCAGTCGCTGTTGCGCATTGGTGGTGACAATATCGCCCGCCACCATCACACGGCCCAAAAAACTGCGTTTGAGCGCCTGTCCCGACCCTTGGAGTGACATGTTGCGCTGTGCAGGCGCAAGGATGATCTTTTGCGCGACCCGGCTTTCCACCGCGCGCACCGCTACCATTTCACCGGTTGCGACGCCAACATTGGCGCGGCTCAACCCGTCAAGGCGGATGACGCTCAGCCCCTCATCCTCGGCATAAGGGCCGATAGCGCGCACCGCACTCGACCGTTTGCCGGTCAATTCGACAATCGCCCCATCGGCAATGCCAAGCGCCGCAAATGCCGCGCGCGGCAGGCGCGCAATGCCTGCCCCCGCTTCTTCGGGGCGTAAATTTGCCACCTGATATTGCCCGCTGTCATGTCCAATTTTCTTGTCGTCGGGCACCGCGCTCTCCTTTTTGGCTCTTCTGGCCTCTTTGGCTCCTCTGGCCTCTTTGGCTGTGCATAACATATAGGATAGCAACAGGCTGAGCGCGAGGGGGGCAAGATTTTCCTTTCTTGCCGATTTTTGTGCCGCCATTTAGATTGCAAATGAAAATTGCAAAAATTGCAATGTGTGGGGGGAGGGAAGCGCGCAAATGGTGATGCGGCGACTGCCATCGTTGGCGGGGCTGGAAGCCTTCATCGCGGTCGCGCGCCATGGGTCGATCAAGGGGGGTGCGGCGGAACTGGCGCTGTCGATGCCCGCGCTATCACGGCGGATTCAGGCATTGGAACGTCATTTGGGCGATGCTTTGTTCGACCGCGATCACCATGCAATGCGCCTCACCACCAGCGGCGAACGGCTGCTCGCCGCGCTCAACCCCGCGCTCGATGCATTGCGCGATGCAGTTACCAGCGCGGTGGGCGAAGCGGATGAATTGCGCCTGCGTTTGAACGTCCGGCCGCTGTTCGCGCAGCAACGATTATTCCCGCGCCTGCCCGAATTGCGCGCTGCGCACCCGCACCTCCACATCGACATTGACACGTCCAGCCATGCCGAAGCGCGGCTGGGCGAAGACCATGATGCGGCGATTGTGCTGGCGCAGGATACTGACCCCAGCCTCCATGCCGTGCGGCTCGACCGAGACAAGATTTTGCCGATCGCCGCGCGTCGATTTGGCGAAGGGGCCGAAAAAATCACCGTGCCCGAACAATTGCAGCGCATGACCGTGCTGCTCCACCGCGACATGCCCGACACATTCCGTGCATGGCGGCGCGCCATCGGCATGGAATGGCTCGAGCCCCATGCGATTGATTATTTTGATTCAGGCCCGCTGATGCTCGAAGCGGCGGCGCAGGGGGTCGGTATCGCCTTTATGCACGGCCACCATTTGGCCGATGCTCGCGATGCGCGGCTGATTCACCTGTTCGATTTCCACGTTGAAAGCCGATACAGCTATTGGTTCGTCTGTCGCCCCCGCGCGCTAAAGCGCCCGGCGGTCAAAATATTCCATGACTGGCTGGCAAAAGCGGCGATTTAATCCCGCTTTTGCCATTGTCCTTGGTGCAAATCAGCTCAGCGTTGCTTTGACAATGCGGCCCGGTGCGCGCGGCGGTTCACCCGTCGGCAGCGCATCGACCAATTCCATGCCGCTTTCGACATTGCCCCACACCGTATATTGCCGGTCAAGGAAGGTCGCATCGTCAAACACGATGAAAAATTGGCTGTTGGCGCTGTTGGGGTCGCTGGCACGCGCCATCGAACAAACGCCGCGCACATGGCGTTCGGCGTTGAATTCAGCAGGCAGATTGGGGTGCTTGGACCCCCCCATGCCGGTGCCGTTGGGGCAGCCGCCCTGCGCCATAAAACCGGGGATGACGCGGTGAAAGCTCAGCCCGTCATAAAAGCCTTCCTTGGTGAGAATGCAGATATGTTCGACATGCTTGGGGGCAAGGTCGGGGCGCAGGCGGATGACGACATCCCCGCTTTGCGATCCGGTGTCGATGGTGAAGGTCAGCGTTTGGGCGGTCATAAATTCTCCGAGCGGCAAATATCTTGCGCGCGCCATAGCCGGTGGGCACCGCGCCGTCACCCCGATTGTTATCGAAACTCGTTGAAAAGCGAATTTCGGCACGGCACCTGCCCGCACCCCCGATTAAGCGTCGGCGAAAAAGCCGTCCCGCGCATTGCCTTTGCGCCGCGCTCGGCCTATCCCGCGCCGGACATTTAGGCGTGCGCAGATTTGGCGCGCGCCTTGGGTAACGCTGCTGGACAAAGGGGGGCATTGGATGAGCGAAATGGATCGCCCGCCCCATGAAACAGCACCCGCGATGATCGACCCGGCAACCCTGCTCGACGAAGATGACCGGCTGCGCCCCGATTTCGTCCGCCGCGTGCTCGCCGCGCTTGATGCGGGTGATGTCGATGGGGTGCGCGACCTTGTCCGCCCGCTCCACCCGGCGGATCGCGCCGACCTCATCGAACTGACGGGGGAGGAGGAGCGCGCCGACCTCGCTCAGGCATTGGGCGATCTGATCGACGCAGACACCTATGCCGAAATGAACGATTATGTCCGGGAGGATATGGTCGAAACGCTGGCACCCGAACAGGTTGCCGACATTGCCGCCGAACTCGACACCGATGACGCGGTTGCGATCATCGAGGATATGGAGGCGGCAGATCAGGCCGCCGTGCTCGCCGCCATGTCGGCGGAGGACAGGGCGGCGATCGAAGATGCCCTTTCCTATCCGGAGGAATCCGCTGGCCGCCTGATGCAGCGCGATCTCGTGGCCGTCGGCGAACATGTCAGCGTGGGCGATGTCATCGACCGGCTGCGCGAAGATGGCGACCTGACCGCCGATTTCTGGGAAATCTACATCGTTGACCCGATGCACCGGCCCATCGGATTTTGCCAATTGAGCTGGATTTTGCGCACGCCGCGCACCATTGCCATCACCGATGTTATGGCGCGGCAGCAAACATTGATCCCTGTCGATATGGACCAGGAAGAAGTAGCGCTGCGTTTCCAGAAATATGCGCTGATTTCCGCCGCCGTTGTCGATGGCGCGGGGCGGCTCGTTGGCATGATCACCGCCGATGATGTCGTCCACATCATCCAAGAAGAAGCGAGTGAGGACGTCTTGCGCCTGTCGGGCGCAGGCGAAGGCGACATCAACGAAAGCGCGACCGAAAGCTATCGCGCGCGGGTGCGCTGGCTGATTACCAATTTAGGCACTGCGCTGGTCGCCTCCACCATCATCAGCCTGTTCGGCGGCGCGATCGAACAAATGGTGGCGCTGGCGATATTGATGCCGATTGTCGCAGGGGTCGGCGGTAATGCGGGCACGCAGACGTTGGCGGTGACGGTGCGCGCGATTGCCACCAACCAATTGACCCAATCCAACACCCGCCGCGCAATCAGCCGCGAACTGACGATTGCGCTGATGAACGGCGCGACCGTGGCGTTGATCGCGGGCAGCGGGGTGACTTTATGGTCGGGCGACTGGCATTTGGGCGCGGTGATTGCCGCTGCCATGCTGACCAACATATTTATCGCCGGACTGGCAGGGGTTCTCATCCCCGTCACGCTCGACCATTTTGATCAAGACCCGGCGGTGGCATCATCAATCTTTGTCACCATGATTACCGATTCGATGGGATTTTTGTCGTTCCTCGGCCTCGCTGTAGCATCGGGGTTGGTTTCATTAGGAGTATAAAAATGCGTTCCTCCCCCCGGATTTTTGCCGCGCTTGCCGCTTCGGCAGCGCTTAGCGCCATTGCAACGCCCGCTGCTGCACGGCAGATGACAGCCGATGATCTGGCAACGCTGCCGCGTCTCGCCGCGCCCGCCGCATCGCCCGATGGCCGCTGGGTGGTTTATCAACAAACCGATACCGACCCGCAAAGCTATGCCCGCACAACCGGCCTGTGGGTTGTCGCGGCGAGCGGCGGGGAAGCGATGCGCATCGCCGACATCGCGGGTGCCAACGAAAATAGCGCCGCCTTTTCGCCCGATGGCCGGCGGCTCTATTTCCTCTCCAACAAAAGCGGCAAAGACCAGATCTGGTTTGTCGATGTCGCGGCGGATGGCAGCGCCAGCGCCCCGGTGCAGGCCAGCGATACATTGGCCGATGTCGCCGGATTTTCCATCGCACCCACCGGCAATTCGATTCTAATCTGGGGCGATATTGCCCAAAATTGCGCCGCATTCGGTTGTGAAGGCAATGGCGACCGCGCGACGGCAGGGCCGGGTTCGGGCCGCGTCTATGACGAACTATTTGTCCGCCATTGGGACCAATGGGAAACACCCGGCGTTTATTCGCGCCTGTTTGCCGCACCGCTGGGGGCCGATGGCAAAATCGCTGCCGCGCCGCATGCCGTGGGTGCAGGGCCGGTCGGCGACAG
Organism: Pseudomonadota bacterium; assembly: GCA_963205285.1. Lineage (GTDB taxonomy): Bacteria > Pseudomonadota > Alphaproteobacteria > Sphingomonadales > Sphingomonadaceae > Sphingopyxis. The sequence continues at coordinate 9,236 of CAUJJQ010000235.1, forward strand.
CCCGACCAAACCCTTTGGTGGGGGGGAAGAATTGGCATGGAGCCATGATGGGCAGACGGTCTATTTTACCCGCCGCCTTGCCGACCGGCATGAACCGACATCGACCAACCTCGACATTTATGCGGCGCCCGCTGCGGGTGGTGATGCAATCAATCTGACCGCCGCCAATCAGGCGACCGACACATTGCCGAGCGTATCGCCCGATGGTCGCACATTGGCCTATGTCGCGATGGCGCGCCCCACCTATGAAGCCGACCGGCAGGTTTTGATGCTGCGCGATCTGGCGAGCGGCGAGGTGCGCGCGCTGACCCAAAATTGGGACAGGTCGGTCGACAGCATCGTCTGGGCGGCGGATTCGCGCAGCCTTTACGTCACGGCGCAGGACACGCTGCAACATCCGCTGTTCCAAATCGACGCGCGCAGCGGCAACGTCACCCGCCTGACCGACCGGGGCAGTGTCGGCAGTGTCCAATTGCTAGGTGGCGGCAACCTGCTCTACGCCATAAATTCGATTACCGAACCGCCCGCATTGGTGGTGCGCGCCCGCAATGGGCAGACACGGCGCATCGCCGACCCGGCGGCCGCGCGCATGGCCGACATCGACCCGATGCGCTATGAAATATACAGCTTTACCGGCGCCAATGGCGACACCGTCTGGGGGCAGACCATCGTCCCTGCCAATGCGCCTGCGGGGCATTTGCCGACCGTCCTCCTCGTCCATGGGGGGCCGCAGGGCAGCTTTGGCAACAGCTGGTCAACCCGCTGGAACCCGATGCTGTTTGCAGCACCCGGCAATGCCGTCGTCACCATCGATTTCCATGGATCGACGGGGTATGGCCAAGCCTTTACCGACAGCATCAACCGCAATTGGGGTGGCTGGCCGCTCGAAGATTTGCGGATGGGGATGACCGCCGCCGCCGCCGCCAATCCGGCGGTTGACCCTGCCAATGCCTGTGCAGCGGGTGGCAGCTATGGCGGATATATGATGAACTGGATTGCAGGCAATTGGCCCGACGGCTTCAAATGCCTCGTCACCCATGCGGGCGTATTCGATATGCGCGCCATGGCGCTGGAGACAGAGGAATTATGGTTCGACGAATGGGAAAATGGCGGCCCATGGTGGAGCCGCCCCGACGCTGAACGGTGGAACCCGGTCAACCATATCCAGAATTGGCGCACGCCGACATTGGTAATCCACGGCGAAAAGGATTTCCGCATCCCCTATACGCAGGGGCTGGCGGCATTTACCGCGCTGCAACGCCAAGGGATTGAAAGCCGCCTCCTCATCACCCCGATGAAAACCACTGGATTTTGCGCGGGCGCAATTCGGTGCAATGGTATCGCGAAGTCCTGGGCTGGATTGGGGCGCATACAAGGCCATAAATCGGCGGCGGAGCGGGCCGCTGCTCGCCCCGCCCCCTTGCGGCAATGCAGCATAGGCCGCTAAGGGCGGGCTATGACCCGTGACCTGCCAAAAACATTCGAACCTGCTGAAATAGAAGCGCGCTGGGCCGCGCATTGGGAGGCGGAGGGGCTGTTTCGCCCCGACCGGCCCGATGCGACGCCCTTTACCATCGTCAACCCGCCGCCCAATGTAACGGGCGCGCTCCACATCGGCCATGCGCTCGACAATACGTTGCAGGACGTCATCATCCGTTATGAACGGCTGCGCGGCAAGGATGCGCTGTGGGTGGTCGGCACCGACCATGCGGGGATTGCAACGCAAATGGTCGTCGAACGGCAAATGGCCGAACATCAGGACAAGCGCACCAATTATTCGCGCGATGATTTTGTCCAAAAAGTCTGGGAATGGAAAGCAACCAGCGGCGGGCAGATTACCGGCCAATTGCGCCGGCTGGGCTGTTCGATGGACTGGGCGCGCGAACAATTCACCATGGACCCGCATTTCAGCCGCGCGGTCACCCATGTCTTTGTCGAACTATACCGACGCGGCCTGCTGTATCGGGACAAGAGGCTGGTCAATTGGGACCCCAAATTAAGAACCGCCATTTCGGATCTGGAGGTCGAAACGCAGGAGGTAAAGGGTCATTTCTGGCATTTTGCCTATCCGCTGGCCGATGGCGTGACGCTGCCCGGCGGCGCGGACCACATCATCGTTGCAACCACGCGGCCCGAAACCATGCTCGCCGATATGGCGGTGGCGGTGCACCCCGATGATGCGCGCTATGGTGCCGTTATCGGCCAATTTGTTATCCAGCCGATTACCGGGCGGCGCATCCCCATCATCGCAGATGAACATGCCGACCCGGCGCTGGGTTCGGGCGCGGTCAAGATAACCCCGGGGCATGATTTCAACGATTTTGAAGTCGGCAAACGCGCCGGAATCGCACCGGCCGAAATGCTCAACATGTTCGACGGCGATGCCAATGTCTGCCAATGCGCCGATCGGCTGATCCCCGATGCATATATCGGCCTACACCGCTTTGCGCGCGATGGTTTGCCCGGCGCGCGGGAGAAAATTGTCGCCGCGATGCGCGATATGGGACGCCTTGTCCCCCACATTGATAAGGATGGGACCGCGCATGACGCCGAACCGCGCACCATCCAGACCCCCTTTGGCGATCGCGGCGGGGTGGTCATCGAACCATGGCTGACCGACCAATGGTATGTGGATGCAGCCAAACTGGCCGAAGCACCCATGCAGGCGGTGCGCGATGGCCGTGTCGAAATTGTCCCCAAGACGTGGGAAAAGACGTTTTTCAACTGGATGGAAAATATCCAGCCGTGGTGCGTGTCGCGCCAATTGTGGTGGGGGCACCGAATACCGGCATGGTATGGGCCGGACGGAAATGTCTATGTCGCCGAAGATGAAGCGGCAGCGCAGATACTGGCGGGTGACGGCATCACCCTAACCCGCGACGAAGACGTGCTCGACACCTGGTTTTCCTCCGCGCTGTGGCCCTTTGCAACGCTGGGTTGGCCCGATGACGATAAGCTGCTCGCCCGCCATTACCCCAATGATCTGTTGATTTCGGGTTTTGACATATTGTTCTTCTGGGACGCGCGGATGTTGATGCAGGGGATGGAGTTTTTGGGTGAGGTGCCGTGGCACCGGCTCTACCTCCATGGGCTGGTCCGCGCGCCCGATGGTCAGAAAATGTCAAAGTCCAAGGGCAATGTCGTCGACCCCATCGGCCTGATCGACCAATATGGGGCCGATGCGCTGCGGTTTTTCATGAGCGCGATGGAAAGTCAGGGCCGCGACATTAAAATGGATGATGACCGGCTGGCCGGTTATCGCAATTTCGCAACCAAGCTGTGGAACGCCGCGCGCTTCCTCGCCAGCCATGACATCGGCGCATCGGCAACGCTCGCCGCGCCCGATGCCACCCATGCGGTCAACCGCTGGATCATCGGTGAGGTTACAGCGACGGTGGCGCGGATGGAGGGGGCGCTGGCCGCGCTGCGCTTTGACGAAGCGGCCAATGCCATCCACCAATTTGCGTGGGGCGCTTTTTGCGACTGGTATCTGGAATTGATAAAGCCGCTGCTCGTGGGGGATGATGCCGCTTTGGCGACTGAGGTGCGGTGCGTCGCGGCATGGGCATTTGACCAGATTTTGGTCATGCTCCACCCCTTCATGCCCTTTATTACCGAGGAATTGTGGAGCGCCAATGCGCGCAGCTATAATATCATCATCGCCAAATGGCCCGAACCGCGCGCGCAAAATGCGGGTGAAGCGGCGGGTGACATCGGCTTTTTAATCGCGCTGGTGCAGGCATTGCGCGGGGCAAAGGCGGAATTGGGCATCGCGCCCGGCACGCGCCTGCCGCTTTATGCCGATGGCGGCGGCGGTGCGCTCCCCCAGCGTATCGCGCGCATATCGGCGATGCTCGACCGGGTCGGAAGGGTCGAGGCGGTGCATTTCACCGCGCCGCCCGCTGGCGCTGCCATGGCATTGGTGGTCGATGGGGTGAGCTTTGCTGTCCCGCTGGCGGGCCTTATCGACGTGGCGGCGGAACGCTCACGCCTCGAAAAGGCGCTGGCTGCCGCTACCAAGGATCGTGACGGGCTGGCCGCCCGCCTGTCCAACCCCGCCTTTACCGAGCGTGCCAAAGCCGAAGCGGTGGCAAAGGCGCGCGCCGACCATGATGCCCGCGCCGAGGAAGCGGAACGTCTGGCCAGCGCGCTTAACCGACTGGGTTAAAGCGGATATTCAGCGCGGTTGGCTGGTGGCGCAGCGGCTGCGTTCGCCCCGCTCGCATGCCGCGACGTCCGCCTGCCAGCGGGCATAGGCCGCATCATAATCGGCGCGGGCAGCATTGTTTGCGGCGATATCCGCATCATATTGCGCGCGCGCCGCGCGGTAGACGGCATCCGCTGCTGCGGCGGCGGCGACCGCTGCGGCATGTTCCTGCACCGCCGCATTATATTGCCGGGCACTAGTGCGGTTTTCCGCATCCTGCCGTGCCGCGGCATCCGCCTGATCGCGGTTCAGATTGGCGGTCGCGGCGCGTTCATCCGCTGGGGTTTCGGTCGGCTTTTTCTGCGCCACAGCCTGAGTCGCACAGACCATCATCGCCGCCGCCAAAAACATATATCGCCGATTTTGCATCACCTGATCCTTGCCATGGTTGCTGGCCCGCCAAAGCTACTGCGGCTGCGCATTGTCGTCATCCGCATTTTGCGGCGTTTGGCGCACCACTGGCGGCGGCGGCGGTGGGCGATAGGCGGGCGGTGGCGGCGGTGGAGCCGCAGCCTCTGGCGCGCGATAGCTGGGTTGCGGCGGCGCGGGCCGTTCCACAACTGGCCGTTCCATCGCGGGCCGTTCCACCGGCGGGCGATAGGCTGGCCGTGGCTGTTCCGCCTGTGGTTCGGGCGCGCGCCAAGTCGGACGCGGCATCGGGCTTGGCTGCGGCCGTGGACGCGGCGCATAATCGCCCGAACGGCCACCCGGCGCATTACCACCAATCATGCCCGTATCGCTGGGCGCATTTTCCTCCACCCGCTGCGGCGGCGGGCGATAACGCGGACGCTCCACCACCGGCGGCTGTGCGCGCGTCGGGGTATCATCCATGCCGCTTGGCCCATTGGCAGGCGCACCGCTGGGAGGGGCGACAACCGATGGCGGCGGGGTGATTTCCACCATCGGGTCGCGGCTGGGCGGGGTGCGCCGCGCGGCCGTATCCGCTGGGCGGGTGGGGCGCGGCGTCCATGTGCCGCGTTCGCCGCTCGCACCGCTCGGCCCGCCGATATAGCCGCCCGGTTCGGCCATAATCGGCCCATTGGGGTTGCCCGGTTCGGCGCTAGTGAGCGGCGGCGGGGTTGGTGCGGCTGGCGGGGGATTGCGGCGATTGCCACCGCGCCAGCGACGGAAATGTTCATCGCCATCATGCCGCCAGCGCCGTTCGCGATAACGCCGGTCATAATAATAGCGGTCATGATAATCGCGGTAATAGGGGTCGGAGCGCCAACCACCCCACCCGTCGTTGAGGATGAAGCTTATACCAAAGCTGCTCGCCCAGCTTGACGCCCAATAGCTGTCCCAGCCACCATAGCCGCTGTCATAATTTGCGGCATAGCGGCCATTGTCGCGGCGCGGGGTGGCCGCCGCCAAAATTTCCTGTCCGCGCTCGAACAAGGTTGCAGCATCGCGCCGGTCGGCAGGATTGTCGCCATAGCCGATGATCTGCCCGCTATCATCATGGACGCTGACCAATCGCCCCGCGCGATAGGCAAAGCTGTGGTTCCCCTGGCGGATGAGGTAGGGCGCACCATCCCCCGCCGCGAAGAAATATTGCACATCGCCGCCGGTCACTTGTTCGAGGATGAGCACCTCCCCCTCCAGCCCGCGCCACAGCCAAGCATCATGCCCGGCAAAGCGAAAGCCATAATCGGGCGGCGCAGAACCGATCGCCCCGGCAAAACCATCTGCCGTGTCGATCAGCGCATAGTCCGCTGTCCGGTCGACAGGGCTTGCCGCAGGTGTCGGGTAAGCGGCGCTGCCGGCATAATTGCCCGCCGCATCCGCAGGCACATAGACCACGCGTTCGCGCACCTGCGTCACACAGCCGCCGAGCGCCATCGCCAATAAGGATGCGCCCAAATATCCAGCCACCCGCCGCTTTGCCAAAATGCCCACCATCGCCTTTGCCCCAGTCAGAGTCGCGCATCGCGCCCGCGCTGCATATTTTCCACGGCGCGGCTGCACCGGCGATGAATGGCCCCCCAAGTCTAATTACGTTCCATATCGCGCCGCATTACCCCGGTGATGGTGAGGATGGTGAGCGAAGTGACGATCCAACCCAGCATTTCATAGAGGATTTTGGCCCAGCGCCAGAGGTTGTAACTACCCACAGCTTCATTTTCCTCTCTGATCGAACAGCGGCTTTCCTGATCGAGGTCGAGCACGGGGATGAACACATCCATCGCATATTGCCAGCTCGACACGCCCAGATTGCAAAAGGCCGCGCGGCCATAGACCACATCGCCCGGTATCGACCCCGGGCCAGCAGGCGCGGGTGTCGGGACATCCACGCCATAGTTGGTGGCGAGCACCAGCGCGATCTGGGGTTCTGGCGTGCCATCCCCCGCACGCAATGCCTCCCAGTCGGTCGTGAGCGACATGGCAGAACCTGTGCGCGCCACATGGGTGCCCAACGCACCGACGCCGATACAAATTAGGAAGGTCACAATCGCGCGCGGTGCCGACAGCCCGTATTTGAAACCTGCCCGGAAGAGGAGGGCGCCAATGATGACGATGGCAGGCAGGATCATGATAATAGACGCAACCATCCCCGCACCATAAATTAGGGGTAGAATATTATTGGCCGCCATTGACGTTCCGGGCGTGCGCAAAAATGACCCAAAAAATATTGTCAACGCCACCACGGCCGTCGCGACAGTCGTTGTCACCGCAATGCCGCGCCACATAGCATCCCGCCGTGCAGCATCGCTATCGCGCGGCCGGCGCGACGCATTGTCCCAATTCTCGTGCCTTATGCGCCACCAGCGTGCTCGTTTGGCGAGCAGGAGGGATTCGATATCCTTGCGTTCGGCCATCAAATCGCGACTGGCTGCCATCTCCCCCGCGCGCAGATAGGCATTGGCGAACACGTCCCAAGTCTGCGGGACAAAATCCTCACCATCAATAAATTGTCCACCCAGCCAGCGTGGCGGCACAGCCCATTGCCAAAATCCCATCAACTTTTTTTGCAACCATGGCCAAAAGGCGAACAGTCGAATCCAGCATGGCATTGGCACTTCGACCGTG
>CAUJJQ010000236.1 GCA_963205285.1 Pseudomonadota bacterium
TCGACGGCGTGCCCAACTACCCCGATTTCGGCCGTTTTTGGGAGACATGTGATCGGCTGGGCGTAACATTATTTTACACCGCACCGACCGCGCTGCGCGCGCTGATGCGCGAAGGCGACCATTGGGCCAAACGCCATGACCGTAGCAAGATGCGCCTGCTTGGCAGCGTTGGCGAACCGATAAACCCCGAAGCGTGGGAATGGTACCACCGCGTGATTGGCGATGGCCGCTGCCCGATTGTCGATACATGGTGGCAGACCGAAACGGGCGGTGCGCTCATCTCCCCCATCCCCGGCGCGACCGATTTGAAACCGGGCAGTGCGACCAAACCGCTGCCCGGTGTTTTTCCGGTGCTCGTCGATGCAGAGGGGAAATTGCTCGACGGTGCGGTCAGCGGCAATCTATGCTTGGCGGACAGTTGGCCGGGGCAGATGCGCGGCGTCTGGGGCGATGAGACACGTTTCTTTCAGACATATTTCACCACTTACCCCGGCCTATATTTCACCGGCGATGGCTGCCGCCGCGATGCTGATGGCTATTATTGGATTACCGGGCGGGTGGATGATGTCATCAACGTGTCGGGCCATCGCATGGGCACGGCAGAGGTGGAAAGCGCGCTCGTCGCCCACCCGCTGGTTGCCGAAGCCGCCGTGGTCGGTATGCCGCACGAGATTAAGGGCCAAGGCATCTACGCCTTTGTCACGCTCAACGCCGATGCGACTGAAAGTGCCGATCTGCCCGCTGAATTGCGCCTGTGGGTGCGCAAGGAAATCGGCCCGATTGCCGCGCCCGATGCCATCCAGTTCGCCCCCGCATTACCCAAAACGCGGTCGGGCAAGATTATGCGGCGGATTTTGCGCAAAATCGCTGAAAATGATCTCGGCAATATCGGCGATATATCGACGTTGGCCGACCCCAGTGTGGTCGATCACCTGCTCGCCAATAGGCCAAGCCAGGGTCAGGACTCATTAAGCACGCGCCCGAGGCGTTGAAATGGCACGGGCTGCGTGTTCGGGTGGCCGACGCAGCTAGTGGTGCTAGCTGCTAGGCCGCACGGACGCGCAGACAAAGCCATTTCATCGCCCCTTCGGGGTTCGGGCCATTTTGCCCGTGGCTGCGTCAGAAAGTCTGGAAATATTATCATATTCCTGCACCTTTCTTCCTTGCCACGAACAAAATTGCCTCGAACCTCGGGTGCGCGATTAATGGGTCCTGACCCTAAGTCGTCAGCAGGCGCACCGCCGCCATCAGCACAACGACGCCGGTCAGGCGACGGATGAAGCTGATCGGTAGCCATTTTGCGCCAAAGCGGCTGCCCAATTGCCCGCCGATGATGACCGCAATGGCCAGCGGGTAAAAATCGAGTGCCTGATGCAAATCGCTGCTGCCGTGCAACTTCATCATCTGGCCAAAAATGCCCGAAATCGAGTTGGCGAGAATGAATATCGCCGCCGTCCCCGCCACTTTGCGGGCATCATCCCAACGGATGAGATGGAGGATGGGGGCGAGGAATATCCCCCCGCCGATGCCGACCAGCCCCGACAGAAAACCGATCGGTGCAGCAACCGCCAGCCCCGCCCAATTGCGCCAGCGCCCTTCGCCCGCCGCCGATGCGCCGCGCGCCGACCCGATGAGGAGGAGGATGCCCGCCACCAGCAGGCTCCAGCCCAAAAGCGTGACAAAGCTATCCTTATCAATCGGCGTGCGCCCGCCCAGCCATGCGGCGGGCACCGAAAAGGCGAGGAGGAGGAGCGCCCGGCGCCATGGAATCGCGCCTGCGCGGGCAAAGGTCCACACCCCGCCGCTCGCCACGATGATGTTGCAGGATAGGCTGATGAGGGGGAGGATGCGGGCATCCACCCCCGATAAAACCAACAGCGCGGTATAGGTCGAACCACCCGCAAAACCGACGCTGGCGTATAAAATAGCGGTCAGCGCAAATAGCGGGGTGAGCCATGCCAACATGATCGCCCCCGCCCTTTAGCCTAGCGCCCCGTGGCAATGCTTGTACTTCTTGCCCGAACCGCAGGGACAGACAGCATTACGGCTGGCGGGCGGTGCCATATCATCCGCTGCGCCCGCTGCTCCTAAAACCGCCGCACCCGCCGCGCCGAGCATCGGCAATTCGGTCAGCACCGCGTTCGCCGGATTAGCGGCACCGGGCAGCATCCCGCCCATTGGCCCACCCATTGGCCCACCCATAGGTAGCGCGTCATTTTCGCCGGTGAATGGGTCGATATGGCTGGTCAAAAAGTCCGGCAAGTCGGGCAATGCCGGTTCTTCAAAACGGAATTGTGCCATGGCGACGGTGCGCGTCACATCCTCCCGGATCGATTGCAGCATGCGTTCGAACAGCATGAAGGCTTCACGCTTATATTCGTTGATCGGCTGTTGCTGCGCATAAGCGCGCAGGAAAACGACAGTCCGCAGCGCATCAAGCGTGGAGAGGTGCTCTTTCCAATGGTGGTCGAGCGCCTGGAGCAGAATGGATTTTTCAATCCCGCGCCAACTTTCGACGTCGATCTGGGCAGCTTTATCCGCAACCAATTTTTCCGCCTGTTCGCCAAGCCGTTCCTGAATGGTCAGCGGCTCAATGCCGTCTTCATCCGCCCATTCGCGGATCGGCGCATCAATACCGAGCAGCGACTGGCTGCGCTCGATCAATTGGTCGATCGCCCATTTTTCGGGGTAGCTCCCCTCCGGACAGGCATCTGCAACAATGTCGTTGACCGTTTCGGCGCGCATATCGGTCAGCACATCATCGACATGGTCGGCATCCATGATGTCGGCGCGCTGTTCGTAGATGACCTTGCGCTGATCGTTCATGACATTGTCATATTCGACCACCTGTTTGCGGATGTCGTAGTTGCGCGCTTCAACCTTTTTCTGCGCTGTTTCAATCGCTTTGCTGAGCCAGCGAGAGGGGGGTAGCGCCTCCCCATCCTCAAGATTGGAACGCATCATCCGCGCGAACATCGTGTCCGGGCCAAAAATGCGTAGCAAATCATCATCGAGGCTGAGGTAGAAACGCGACAGGCCGGGGTCACCTTGACGGCCCGAACGACCGCGCAACTGGTTGTCGAT
>CAUJJQ010000237.1 GCA_963205285.1 Pseudomonadota bacterium
CCGCATCGGCACTGCCGATGACATCCTCTGCCGTGCGTCCGGCTTCGAGCATGGTAAGGCCAAACGCCGCCGATAGCTGCACATTGCCTTCATCAAGTTCGAGCGGATCGCTGACAATCGTGGCCCGCATATGACGGATCAGTGCGCGCGCTTCGCCTGCACCGATATTGTCGATCAGCATCCCATATTCATCGCCGCCGATACGCGCGACAACATCGCCGCGCCGGGCGCTTTCCATCAATCGTGCGGCAACTTCGATCAGCGCCAGATCGCCCGCGCCATGGCCATGGGCATCGTTGATCCGTTTCAGGCCGTCGACATCGACATAGATGAGCGCGGTGCGTCCGCCGTCGCGGTCGGCATTGGCCAGACGTTGGTGCAGCGCGGACAGGAAATAGCGGCGGTTGAACAATGGTGTCAGCATATCGCGTTGTGCCACCCGTTCCATTTCAGCCAAGGCGATGGAAAGTGCGCGGTTTTCGCGCTGCAGTCGGGTGATTTCAACGCGCAGCGTTGCCAGTTCCGCCTCCGTCAAAGAGGTGGCGACGACATTGTCGTCAACCAGTATCGGCGTCTGTTTCATCCAACCTCCAGCCTCAGCCACCGGGCAACAAAATAGCTCGGGGCGCAAGGGGCATAGCGCACAAACCCTTAACACATGGTAGCAAACCGCATCATTTTGGCGCAGCAGCGGTTGGCGATTGCTGATTGGCCGCAGCCTCGCTATCCGGCATGGGTGTATAAACCGCCAATGCGGCACCGAAACATGGGGCAAACGACATGAAAACGCCGGTTGCGGTGATTATGGGCAGCCAGTCGGACTGGGAAACGATGCGCCATGCTATGGATGTTCTGGCCGCGCTCAATGTCGGGGCAAAGGCGCATATTATTTCCGCCCATCGCACCCCCGAACGTCTCTATGATTTTGCCAAGGGCGCAAAGGCGGCGGGGTATGCGGTTATTATCGCGGGTGCGGGCGGCGCGGCGCATCTGCCGGGCATGGCCGCGTCGATGACCAGCCTGCCGGTGCTGGGCGTTCCCGTGCAAAGTGCCGCGCTGTCGGGCATGGATTCGCTGCTTTCGATTGTGCAAATGCCTGCTGGCGTGCCGGTGGGGACGCTGGCGATTGGTCGGGCGGGCGCGGTCAATGCCGCGCTTTTTGCAGCATCGATTTTGGCATTGGAGGATGCAGCGCTTGCCGAACGGCTGGACGCATGGCGCGCCACCAACAGCGCGGCGGTGGCGGAGCATCCGGCGACATGACGGGTGTGGTGCTTGCCCCCGGCGCAACGATTGGCATCGTCGGTGGCGGACAATTGGGCCGCATGCTGGGCATCGCCGCAGCACAATTGGGCTATATCACCCATATCTTCGCGCCGGAGGAGGGGGCGGTTGCCGCCGCCACTGCGCAGCACATAACTCACGCGGCCTATGATGATAGGCGCGCACTCGGCGGTTTCGCGGGACAGGTCGATGTCATCAGCTTTGAATTTGAAAATGTGCCGGTCGATACGATGCGCTTCCTCGCCGAACATCGCCCGCTCTTTCCCCCCGTCGACGCGCTCGCGGTCGCGCAGGACAGGGTGACGGAAAAGAAATTTGCCGCAAGCTGCGGCGTGCCGCTCGCCCCATGGGCGGAAATACGATCCGCCGCCGCACTGGCCGCAGCGGTTGCGGACATTGGCACGCCCGCCATCCTCAAAACCGCGCGCGATGGTTATGATGGCAAGGGGCAGGCGCGGATAAATGCCGGCGACGCGCCCGATGCTGCATGGGCGGCGATTGGCAACGGCCGTGCGGTGCTGGAGAGGCAAATCGACTTTACCGGCGAATTTTCTATCCTGCTGGTGCGCGGACAAGATGGGGAGGTGTGCTTCTGGGACGCCCCCGAGAACCGCCATGTCGACGGGATTTTACGCCAGTCGAACGTCCCCGCGCCACCCGAAATGGCCGATCAGATTGCGACGGCGCAGCAGCATGCGCAAGCGCTGGCAGCGGCGCTGGATTATGTTGGCGTCATGGCCTGCGAATTTTTTGCGACCGATGACGGTCCCTTGTTCAACGAACTTGCCCCGCGCGTCCACAACAGCGGCCATTGGACAATCGAAGGGTCGGTGACCAGCCAGTTTGAAAACCATATCCGCGCGATTTGCGGTCTGCCGCTGGGTGCAACGGGGCTGACCGGCGCAGCGGTCACCATGGACAATCTGATTGGGACGGATGCCGACGACTGGGCAAGCTGGCTGGGGCAGGGCGGCGCGCACCTCCACCTCTATGGCAAGGGCGCACCGCGCGCGGGGCGCAAAATGGGCCATGTGACACGGGTGGAGGTGGCATGAACCACCCCGAAATCATCATCGTCATCGCGCGGGCTGACAATGGCGTTATTGGCCGCGACGGGCGTTTGCCGTGGAAATTGCCCGACGATCTGCGCCATTTCAAACAAATCACCATGGGCCGCCCGATGATCATGGGTCGACGCACCTTTGATTCGCTGCCCGGCCTGCTCGACGGGCGGCGGCATATCGTCATCACCCGCGATGCGGCATGGGAAGCCGAAGGAGCCGAATGCGCCGCTTCGCTGACAGAGGCGCTCCAGCTTGCCAATGCGCCGCATGTTTGCGTCATCGGCGGGGGGGAGATTTATGCGCAGGCGCTGCCGCTGGCCGACCGCATCGAATTGACCGAGGTGCATTCGTCGCCCGACGGGGATGTGCACATTGATGCGCCCGACATGGCGATCTGGCGCGAGGTCGCGCGCGATCCGCATGGGGCGGAGGATGGGCGGCCTGCCTATGATTTTGTTACCTATTTGCGGCGGACCGAAACGGGGGAGTGAAGCATATGGCGAAACGGATATTCGGCTGGTCGGCGCTCATCCTGTTGCTCCTGCTGCTGTTCGCCGTGATTTTCCTGCCCGGCATTGCCGAACGGTCGATGAACAAGGTGGTTGGCACCGACGCGCGCGTTTCGCCCGCCGCCGCCGCGCTCCATGCGCGCCTCGCCATCGCGGACCTCCACGGTGACAGCCTGCTCTGGCAGCGCAATATATTGGACCGCAGCGCGCAGGGACAGGTTGACCTGCCGCGCCTCAACGACGGGCATGTGGCGTTGCAGGTCTTTTCCTCCGTCTCGCAAACGCCGTGGGGGCAAAATTACCAGAGCAATGACGACAGCGATAACCTTTGGCTGCTCACCATGTTTCAGCGCCAACCGATGACGAGTTGGTTCTCCCCGCTTGGCCGCACGCTCTGGCACGGCGCAAAATTGCGCGGTGCGGCGGCAGCCAGCCATGGCCGCTTGCGGCAGATTTTGACAATCGCCGACCTCGACCGGTTGCTCGCCGATCGCGCGGCGGGGCGCGATGTCACTGGCGCATTATTTTCGGTCGAAGGATTACAGAATCTGGAGGGGCGCTTTGACAATCTCGACACGCTTTATCGCGCCGGGGTGCGCATGGCAGGCTTCACCCATTTCTTTGACAATGCGGTCGCCGGGTCGATGCATGGGCGGCAAAAGGGTGGGTTGACCCCCTTGGGTCGGCGGGTGTTGCGCGAAATGGAACGGCGCGGCATGGTGGTCGATATTGCGCATTGCAGCCATGCCTGCGTTGCCGACATATTGGCGATGGCGACCAAGCCGGTGGTGTTCAGCCATGGCGGGGTGCAGGCGACCTGCAACGAAAACCGCAACCTCAATGATGATGAAATTCGCGGCGTTGCGCGCACCGGCGGGGTGGTGGGCATTGGCCTATGGTCTGCAGCCGTGTGTGGCACCGAACCGGCGGACACCGCGCGCGCCATGGCACATGTGCGCGATTTGGTGGGGATTGACCATGTCGCGCTGGGCAGTGATTTTGATGGCGCGGTGACCACCGGCTATGACGCATCGCGCCTCGCGCTCCTGACCAGCGCGCTCAAGGATGCGGGGTTTAGCGATGATGACATTGCCAAGGCGATGGGCGGCAATGTTATCCGCGTGCTGCGTGCGGCATTGCCAGCGCGATAATCACCGTTACAACGCGCTGCAAAATGGGGTGATATGCAACGTATTTATTCGAGCCAGATGATGCCCGAAACGCTGCGCGGCGCGGTCATTGCGCTGGGCAATTTTGATGGGTTCCACAGCGGACATCAGGCGGTGGTGCGTGCGGCAAAGCAGCTGGCGGACAAGATGGCGGTGCCGTTGATTGTCGCCAGTTTTGACCCGCACCCGGTCAATCTGTTTCAACCCGCCGCGCGCCCCTTTCGCCTGACTAGCCTGTCGCAGCGCCAGCAATTATTTGCAGCGGCGGGGGCATCGGCAATGTTGCTAATTGAATTCGGCCCCGAAATGGCGGCGACCAGCGCCGAGGATTTCATCGACAAATTGCTCGTCGAACGCTTTGGTGCGGGCGGCATTGTAACCGGCAGCGATTTTGGTTTTGGCCGTGAAAAGCGCGGTTCGGCCAAAACGCTGCAAGCCGCAGCGGATGATGGCAAATTTGCCTATATCGCGGTCGATCCGGTCAATAACCTCGGCGAACCCGTCTCCTCCTCCCGCATCCGTGAAGCCTTGGTGGATGGTGACCCCGGTGAAGCGGCCTTCCTCCTCACCCGACCCTTTGCCATAGAGGGGGATGTGGAACATGGCGACAAGGTCGGGCGCACCTTGGGTTTCCCGACAATCAATGTCGCGCTCTCCACCTATTTGCGCCCGCGCTATGGCGTCTATGCGGTCAGCGTCAAACTGCCCGACGGGCGGATTATGCGCGGCGCGGCCAACATGGGGGTGCGCCCGCAGTTTGAGCCGCCGGTCGAAAAGCTGGAGGTACATTTGCTGGGCTATAGCGGCGATTTATATGGCGAAACGGTCGAAGTCGCCTTTCACAGCTATCTGCGGGATGAGGCGCGGTTCAACAATATTGAGCAATTGAAAACGCAAATGGCGGCGGATTGTGAACGCGCGCGCTATGTCCTGACGGCAGAGGTTATGGCGCGGCATGGGCGCTTTTGATCCGAAACTATCGATTCGGATGGCACGGCTCCGGCCCAAAACCCCCCCCCGCCCCCCAAAAGATAAGAAACCCGGGATTGGCCGGACGGGGCTGGGGGCCGAGAAG
>CAUJJQ010000238.1 GCA_963205285.1 Pseudomonadota bacterium
AAACGATGGTTGTCGGGAAACGATGCTGGGAGAGGACACGCGCCGCCTCGATCACCGCCGCAGTGCCCGACCCATCGTCATTCGCGCCGGGTGCATCGGCAGTAGCGTTCATCACATCGGTCACGCGGCTGTCGATATGGCCTGCAATAATCACGACTTCATTGGGGCGTTCGGCGCCGCGCTGGATGGCCAATACATCGACAAGGCGGGTGGGCGTGGGGATGCGGTTGCCGCTCACCATATCCTCCGGCAATGCGATTTCGAGGCAATCGCCGCAGGCCGCGCCAAAGCGGCGAAATTCGCTCTCTGCCCAGCGCCGCGCTGCGCCGCTACCGCGCGTGGGATGGTCCTGCACCGACAATGTGTGGCGCGTGCCAAAAGCGACCAAAGTGTCGATTATCTGACGCAGCGATGCTTCGCTGACCGCATCAGCGGCGGCGTTACCCGCGCTGGTGGTGGCGGCGGGGGCGGCGGTGCTTTGGCCAGCGGCGGGGACAGCAATGCCGCAAAGCAGCACAGCAATGGCGGACGTTAGAGTTTTTTGCATGGCGCATCTTTTCCGCCGCATTTTGCAGCTTGGCAAGAGCGAAGTTTACGCGCGTAGTTTTGTTATCTGGGTGTTAATCGCGCGGCACGATACAGGGGCAAAGCCCCGTTCCTATCTCGACTTCGCTCGATACGAACGGGTCAGGGCAAGGTTGCGCACCCCAGCCGTTCCTATCTGACACGCTCGATACGAACGGGTTGGTAATGGCCCCAGCCGTTCGTGTCGAGCGAAGTCGAGACACGAGGGGATGGGATCACCGCAGTCTTAATATGTCCGGCCAATCAGCACCCGTTCGACCGCCGCCTTGCCGGTGAAAAAGCAATTGCCATCGGCAGGCAGCGCGTCGAGCGGCGCGTTGCGCATCGTCAGCTTGAGCGATTTGAGCTGCTCAACAATCGCGTCCAATTCCGCGCCGCTGGGCCGTGCCCATTGCACCTCCACCCAGCCGACATGCGCGGCATCGCTGGCATAATGGGCGGCAAGGTCGGTCACATCGCGGCGGATATTGGTGTCGAGCCGTGCCTTTGCCTCGGCAAATAATTTGTCCTGAATGTCACTCAGCAAAGCCACCGCGCTGCCCACAAAATCTTCGCGCGCAATAAATTGGGTGTCGAGCTTGCCATCCGCGCGATAGAGCGCATCGCGGCGAATAACCGCCACCTTACCCTCCGCCACGTCGCGCGGGCCGATTTCGATGATGACGGGCGCACCCTTTTTCACCCAGGCCCAGCGTTTGGTCTGCGCCTTTGTCGCGCGCGCATCAAAATGGACGCGCACCGGTTCGCGGAAGGCATCGAGTGCGGCCAGTTCCCCCTCCAGCGCGCGGCAATAATCGATAACCGCCGCATCCTCCGGCGTGTCGCGCAGCATCGGCACGATGATGATCTGGTGCGGCGCGATGTGCGGCGGACAGCGCAGCCCATCATCATCGCCATGGGTCATGATGATCGCGCCGATGGTGCGGGTGGACATGCCCCAGGAAACCGTGTGGCACAGGCTATGGCCGCCATCCCTGTCCTGAAAACGGATGTTCGCCGCTTCGGCTAAGCCGGTGCCCAGATAGTGCGAGGTGCCGGCCTGCAAAGCCTTGCCATCCTGCATCATCGCTTCGATCGAATAGGTTGCGGCGGCACCGGGGAAACGCTCATGCTCCGGCTTTTCGCCGGTCACGACGGGGAGCGCCAAAGCCTCCTCCGCCACGGAACGATAAAGTTCGAGCGCGCGCATCGTTTCGGCCATCGCATCTTCGCGGCTGTCGTGCGCGCTATGCCCCTCTTGCCACAGAAATTCGGCGGTGCGCAGGAACATCCGCGTGCGCATTTCCCAGCGCACAACATTGGCCCATTGGTTGACGCGCAGCGGCAGGTCGCGCCAGCTTTGCACCCAGCGGCTCATCGCAGCGCCGATGACGGTTTCGGATGTCGGGCGGACAATCAGCGGTTCTTCTAAACGCGCTTCGGGGTCGGGCACCAGCTTGCCCTTGCCATCGCCAATCAGCCGATGGTGGGTGACGACCGCCATTTCTTTGGCAAAACCATCGACATGGTCCGCCTCTTTTTCAAAATAGGACAAGGGGATGAACAAGGGAAAATAGCAATTTTCCACCCCCATCGCCTTGATGCGCGCGTCCATAATCGTCTGGATACGTTCCCAAATGCCATAGCCCCATGGTTTGATGACCATGCAGCCGCGCACCCCCGATTCTTCGGCCATTTCGGCTTCGGCGACGACTTCTTGGTACCAGGCGGCAAAATTCTGCGCGCGGGTGATGGAAAGGGCGTGTTTCATGCCCGCGCCCCTAACCCACTAAGCATCGGCGCTGCAAGCAGGCGCGGGGCGCAATCAATCCTTTTTTGCGCGCAGCGCGGCAAGTTCAGCCTCTAGCGCCGCAATACGGTCCGCCGATGCGTCGGCTTTGGGCGCGGCAGCAGGCGCAGATGGGCCGGGGCGAAAGGCGCTGGTTGCCGCTTCAAACATCGCCATATTGCGCTTGGCCAGTTCGGCGAGCGGGTTGCCCGCCAACGCCCCTTCGAGCGCAGTACGAAATTGTTGCTGGTTGCGGCGGAAACTATCCATCGATGCTTCGAGATAGCCCGGCACCATTGCCTGCATCGAATCGCCATAAAGGGTGATTATCTGGCGCAGGAAATTGACCGGCAGCATGGTTTCGCCGCTCTGTTCCGCTTCCATGATAATCTGGGTCAGAACACCCCGGGTAATATCTTCGTTGCTCTTGGCATCGACAACACGAAACTCGCGCCCCTGCCGCACCATTTTTGCAAGGTCGTCGAGCGTGATATAGGTCGATTTACAGGTGTCATAGAGCCGCCGGTTGGCATATTTTTTGATAATGACGACATCCGCATCGCCATTTGCCTTTTTACCCGCCATGTTGATTTCCAGCCTTTTGATACAAAAAAATGCTGCGCAACATCGCCGCAGCAAATATGGTTGCCGACATGGTAGCAGCAAAAGATAGTGCACTGCAACATGGGGTTGGGGGTGGAGACGCTCCCACGGTGCGTCCGCTACCGCTTTTTCTCGAAATGATACAAAGGGTGGCGGGGGAGGATGCGGCGCTGGCGCGCGATGCGCTGGCTGGCTTGCGCATTTATGGCGTTGCAAAAAGACCGGTGGCGATCGAGCGTCCGGTTGTTGCCCGCGCCGGTGGCGCTATGTTGCGCGATTGTGGCGGGGGCGGCGGTGGCCACAGGGATCGCGTGCCAGTCATCCTCATCCCCTCCCTCATCAATCCGGCGCGGATATTGGACTTAACGCCCGGCAACAGCTTTGCCGAATTTCTGACCGATAACGGCTATCGCGTGCTGCTGGTGGATTGGGGGGCGGGTGCCACCACCGACGCGGCGATGACCATTGCCGATCATGTCGAACAGCGCCTGTTGCCGCTAATCGCAGCGGTGGAAGAACCCGCGCATCTGATTGGCTATTGCCTGGGCGGGACGATGGCGCTCGCCGCAGCCATGCTCGCCCCTGCCCGTTCGCTGACCCAGATTGCCGCACCATGGCATTTTTCGCGCTACGAAACCCATGCCAGGGCGGCAATGGCGCGCCTGTGGGCAGAACAAGGGACAATGGTGCAGGCGCTTGGCCAATTGCCGATGGAAAGCCTGCAAAGCCTGTTCTGGGCAATCGACCCTGTGCGCACGGTGCGCAAATTTGCGGCACTGGCGCACATGGCCGCCGATGATCCGCGCATCGCCAATTTTGCGGTGCTGGAAGATTGGGCAAATGGCGGCGCGCCGCTGACCGCCGCTGTGGCAGCCGAATTGCTGCACCATTTCCCCAACGATGATCCGTGCGGCGCAGGGCGCTGGCAGGTGGCGGGACGGATAATCGACCCACGCTCGCTCACCATCCGGGCGCATCATTTCACCGCAAAGGATGACCGTATCGCCCCATCGGCCAGCGCGTGCGACGCCATAAACGCCACGCCCTGCCCGTCCGGACATGTTGGGATGCTGGCGGGCGGCAGGGCGCGTCTAGGCTTGTGGTCGATTCTGCGGGACTGGCTCGGCACTCCGCATTAGAAAAATCTCCAGCCATTTCCTTGTGATATTGTTGCAACAGCCCTGCCAATTGGGCTGAAAATTGCATGTTTTTGCGCTGCAAAGCTTGCGCCCGCGCGTAACATCTTGTTGAACGGTAACTGAACGCCCGCGTAGACGGGAATCGAACACCCAAGGGAAACTTCGGAGACATTTATGCGTAAATCGACTCTTATGGTCGGCAGCACCCTGTTCGCAGTAGCGGTCGCCACAGCTCAACCTGCCTTCGCGCAAAACACCCCCGCTGCGCCGCAAGCCAGCAATGACTGCGCCGACGCCAATGCCAATGGCGTTTGTGACAGCGATGAGGAATCTAATACAATCATCGTCACCGGCACGCGCATTGCGCGCCCGACGCTCGAATCGGCGGTGCCGCTAACGTCGGTTTCGGTCGAAGATCTGACGAGCAGTGGTGAGGTTTCGCTGGGTGACGCGCTGAACGATCTGCCGTCGCTGCGTTCCACTTTTTCGTCCGGAAACTCGAGCCGCTTTATCGGCACGGCCGGCCTCAACGTCCTCGATCTTCGTGGGCTCGGCACGGCACGGACGCTGGTTCTGGTCAACGGGCGTCGCCACGTTGCATCTTCGCCGGGCGACACCACGATCGACACCAACACCATCCCGACCGATCTGGTGGAACGGGTGGATATTGTTACCGGCGGTAATTCGGCCATTTACGGTTCGGACGCGGTTGCCGGGGTGGTCAATTTCATCCTGAAGCGCGATTATGAAGGGCTTTCGCTCAACGGTCAGGCGGGGATCAGCTCACGCGGTGACCGCGGCACCTATTTCCTGAGCGCGCTTGCTGGACGCAATTTCAGCGAAGGTCGCGGCAATATTGCCGTCGCGCTCGAATATGCGCGTCAGGAGCCGCTCTATTTCCGTGATCGTGACCGGTTGACCGGCGCTTTCTCGGGTCGTTGCCAGTTTCAGTTGACTGATTCAACAGCTGGTGAACCTGCGGCAGGTGATGGCATCCCCGATAACTCTTTCTTGTGCGGTATTCGGAATGCTTCGATTTCAGATTCGGGCACTATCGGTGCGCTAGACCCGTCTTCAGCGGCGCGGCGCCGCTACCTGCGCTTTGACAATGCAGGCAACATTGTCATCGATACGCCCGATCTGGCATTCTCCAACGTCGGTTCGGGTAACCAGCAGGGCGGTCTCGGTGCTACATTGCGCAACACCGGCAGTTTGCTGGCTGCGGTTGATCGTTATTCGTTCAACATGCTGGCGCATTATGACTTTTCCGAAGCGGCTAAATTTTTCTTCGAAGGAAAATATGTCCGGGTTGATGCATCTGGCGAAGGGCAGCCAAGCTTTTTCACCAGCATTCCTGGCACCCTTGGCGGCCCGGCGATGCGTTGTAACAACGGCTTCCTGTCGGCGCAAAATCTGACGACGCTGCAAAGCTTTGGCCTGTGCACCAACGTCGCCACCGGCACCTTTCCGTTGGCGCGTTTCAACACCGACTTCGGTGGTCGCTTCTTTGACGTGACCCGCGAAACATATCGCTTCGTCGGCGGGTTGGAGGGTAACTTCAACGACGATTGGCACTATGAAATTGCTGCCAACTATGGCCGCTATGAATCCGACGGTGCCAACACCAACAATCTGCTGCTGTTCGATCTTGCCGGTAACCCGGCAGGCTTTAACAATGCGGTTGACGCGATTGTTGCACCGGTCGGCTTTACCGGCAGTAATTTCGTCACCAATGCGGCGGGCCAGCGGGTTATCTGCCGGATAAACGGTACGACCAATGTTGACCCCAATTGCGTCCCCTTCAACGTCTTTGGTGCTGGGCAGTATGACCCGCGCGCCTTTGCATACAGCCATGCGGACGGCACGACGAAGGAATTCACCGATCAGCTGGTCTTTTCGGCCAACCTTTCGGGTGATTTGTCGCAATTGTTCGAACTGCCCGGTGGGCCGATCGCCTTTGCTATCGGTGCGGAATATCGCCGTGAACGTTCGAGTGTCGATTATGATGATGTGACATCATCGGGTGGCACCTTCCTCAATGCGTTGCAGGATTTCCGCCCACCCAATTTGACGGTCAAGGATCTGTACGGCGAAATTCAGTTTCCGATCCTTGAAAACATGCCCTTTGCGCGCGAACTTTCGGTTTCGGTCGCGGGGCGCGTTTCGGACTATAACAACAGCACGGGCACGGTTTACGCCTATAATATTCAGGGTGTTTACGCCCCGATTGAAGATCTGCGTTTCCGTGTTGCCTATGCAACATCGGTGCGTGCGCCGACGCAGGGTGACCTTTTCTCACCTTCATCGCAGAACTTTGCCTTCATCGGTGACCCCTGCGATTCGACCAACATCACCGGTGGCCCGAACCGGGCAGCCAACTGCGCCGCAGCAGGGGTGCCGACGGTTGCAAATGCAGCGGTTGCGGCAGCCTGTGCTGGCTCTGCCTTCCCGATCAATGCAGGCGACCCATGGTTGAACTGTTTGGCGCGTACGTCGTCGACCAGCTTCACCTCTGGCGGCAACCCCACTTTGCAGGAAGAACGGGGTCGGTCGCTGACCATCGGCGTGGTGTTTGAACCCAGCTTCCTGCCCGGGTTCAACCTGACCATCGACTATTATCGCATCCGGGTGAATAATTTGATCGCCGCACTCGGCGCCCAGTCGATCATCACGCTTTGCTATGACAGCGATGCAGGGCTCGCCAGCCCCTTCTGCGCCACGGTAAATCGTGATCCGGCCACTGGCCTGTTCAACGACCCGGCGGTGATTTCGGGTGGCGTCAACTTTGCCGCGCAGCGCACAGAGGGTATCGACTTCGACCTCAGCTATCGTCACACCTTTGACAATGGCCACCGGTTGAGCGTTCGTGCCATCGCGACGCGGGTTCGGGAACTTAATAACTTCACCGACCCGACTTTGCCCTTTGTTCCCAACCGTCAATTGTCCGAACTGGGTGATCCGAA
Organism: Pseudomonadota bacterium; assembly: GCA_963205285.1. Lineage (GTDB taxonomy): Bacteria > Pseudomonadota > Alphaproteobacteria > Sphingomonadales > Sphingomonadaceae > Sphingopyxis. Next base: position 7,059 of record CAUJJQ010000238.1, read on the forward strand.
ATGGTCGTTCAACGCATCGGTCAATTATGACTTTGGCAACTGGGATCTGCGCTACAATCTGCGCTATATTGGCAAGCAGACCATCAGCAATTTTGAAGCCCAGAATAGCTTCATCGGCGTCTGCCCGACCAGCGGCACGACAACGCTCGGCACCTGCACGCCGGGTCAGTTGACTACCCTGCCGCCGACGAATGCGGATCAGTTCCCGCAAGTCTATTACCCCGATGTTTTCTACCATGACATTCGTCTGGGTATCGATGTCGGCAATGACTTCCGCTTTTACGCGGGCGTTTCGAACCTGTTCGATCGTCAGCCGCCGCTCGGCTTGCTCGGCACGGCTGGTGGTGACCCGTTCGACAGCTTTGGTCGTAACTTCTTCTTTGGCTTCGAAGCAAACTTCTAAGCCAAATTGCCCAAAAAAGAGGGGCCGTCGGAGCGATCCGGCGGCCCTTTTTTTGGGGATCAGTCAACCTGTTTCAGTCGGCCCAAAAACGTTGATATCGCCCGCCTAAGCTGGTCAGCAATTCATAGGGGGAAAGCCCCGACTGTGTGGCGGCGCGCGCCAAGTCAAAGTCGATACGCAGCCAATCGCCCTCGACCAGCTCGCTCTCATCGGGCAGCGCCAGCGTGACCAGATCCATAGACACCCTGCCAATGACTGGAATGGCGACACCATCGAGCGTGAGCGCCTGCCCCGTTCCGGAAAATCCACGCAAATAGCCATCGGCATAACCCAGTTGGATGGTGGCAATGCGGGTCGGACGTTCGGCCACCCATGTCGCATTATAACCGACGCCTTCGCCCGCTGCGACGGTGCGGATTTGCAGTATCTGCGCCTCGGGAAATGCAACCTGGTGGATATGCGTCGTGGCTTCACCACGCGGCACCCCGCCATAGAGGGCGAGGCCAGGACGGATGAGGTCGAAATGATAATCTGCGCCCAGACATATGCCCGCGCTGTTGGCGAGGCTGAACCGCGTTGCCGCCACCCTGCTCCGCACCGCCTGAAAACGTGCCAATTGCTGCGCATTTTGGGGAACATCGGCATCGGCGCTCGCCAAATGACTAAGGCAGGTGGTGATGTTCAGCCCGTCGAGCAGCGGCAGATCATCGATCGACAGGCCAAGCCGGTTGATGCCGGTGTCCACCATGACATCGCATGCGTCGCCGCCTGCGCCCAGCCAACACGCGACTTGCACGGGCGTGTTGAGCACAGGGCGCGCCACCTGCGCCAATGCACGTGCGACCGCCACATCCGCATCCCGCAAGCCATGGAGCACCGAAATACTGACAGGCGGCACCAAATGGGCGATGGCCGCAGCTTCGGCCCAGGATGCAACGAAAAAATCGCGGCAGCCTGCGTCGGCCAAAATCCGCACCACCTCTGCCGCGCCAAGGCCATAGCCATCGGCCTTCACCGCTGCGCCACAGGCCGCGCCGGGCGCTTGTGCCTGTAGCCAGCGATAATTGGCGATCAGCGCCGCGCGCGACAATATCAGCCGGTGCGGCGCAACAAAATCAGGTGGAATCGCATCGTTCATGACCGGCAGGCGTTACGCCATGCGCGGTGGCTGTCAAACCTCATCGAGCCGCTTGCGGTAGGTCTCAGGCAGCCATATCGCCGAGACGATGAGCGCCACCACCACCACGCCCACCGTGTACCACAGGCCAGAATAAGCATCCCCCGTCTGCACGACGATATATTGGGTAATGAACGGCAAAAAGCCGCCAAAATAGCCCGACCCTATGTGATAGGGCACCGACATCGACGTATAGCGGATACGCGCGGGGAACATTTCGACCAAAATCGCGGCAACCTGCCCATAAGTCATCGCCGACAGCGCGACCAGAACCGCGACCGCAAAGATGATTTTCCACGGCTGTTTTTCGGCCGGGTCGGCGCTGGTGGGGTAGCCCGCCGCGCTGAGCGCCGCAGTATATGCCCCTTCATCAAAGCCCAAAATCTCTGCATCGCCAATGCGGATGGACAGATTTTCGCCATCCGCGCTGCTGTAACTCACCCCGCGCTTGGTCAAAAAGGCAATGGCCTTGGCACAGGCGCTCTTGGGTTTGCCGAACACCGAATAATCGCAATCGGTGGGCAATGTCAGCGTTACCGGCGCGCTCGCCATCGCGCGACCGAGTGCCGGGTTTGCGCCATCCGCCATCATATGAAACATCGGGAAAAGTAACAAAATCGACGCGACATAGCCGGTCAGCAGCAATTTCTTGCGCCCGACACGGTCCGACAACCAGCCACAAGCAACATAGAGCGGCGCGGCAATGCTCGCCCCCACCGCCATGTACAACAGCGCCTCCGCCTCCTCGATCCGGGCGGCCCCTTGCAGGAAGTAAAGCGTCGAAAACTGGCTGGTATAATAAATCACCGTCAGTCCCGCCGCGACCCCGAACAGCGCGACGAAAATGCGCCCGATGTTGCCCGGTTCGCGCAAACTGTCCGCAATCGGGTTGTTTGACGTGGTCCCCGCCGCCTTCATCGCCCGGAAAACCGGGCTTTCGTTCAATTGCATGCGGATATAGAGCGAAATCGCCAGCATGAGGAGGCTGGAGAGAAAGGGGATGCGCCAGCCCCATGCGTTGAAATCCGCCTCGCTGAACAGCGCACGGCAGACCAGCACCATCACCACGGCGAGCAGGAAACCGCCGACCACCGACACCTGAATCCAACTGGTATATTGGCCGCGCTTACCCTCCGGCGCATGTTCGGCGACGTAGATTGCCGCCCCGCCATATTCCCCGCCCAGCGCCAATCCTTGCAACAATCGCAACGTCACCAGCATTACCGGTGCCCAAATGCCGACACTGGCAAAGGTTGGCAGAAAGCCAATTAGCGCGGTTGCCGCGCCCATCAGGCTGATGGTGACAAGAA
>CAUJJQ010000239.1 GCA_963205285.1 Pseudomonadota bacterium
CGCGCGGTTCCGCTGCTCGCGGTGTTTGTCGTCGTTGATGTCGCCTATCTGGGTGCCAATCTGCTCAAAGTGCCTGATGGCGGCTGGTTCCCGCTGTTGATGGGGCTTGCCATCTTTACGATGCTGACCACTTGGGCGCGCGGGCGTAAATTGGTGCAAAACCGCCTGTCAGAGGGGGCGATGCCGATGGATTTGTTCGTCGAAAGCGCGTGCAAAAGCGCGACGCGCGTGCCCGGGACGGCGGTTTTTATGACATCGACCGCCGCGGGTGTGCCGCCCGCGCTGCTCCACAATCTCAAGCACAATAAGGTGATCCACGAACGCATATTACTGCTGACCGTGCAGATCAAGGATGTCCCCTTCGTGGATGAGGACAAGCGCAGCCTGTGCGAGGATTTGGGCAATGGGTTCCACCGCGCCATCCTGCGTTATGGCTTTATGCAAACCCCCGATGTGCCCGACGCGCTCACCAAACTGACCCTGTGCGGCCCGCCGTTCCGGATGATGGAAACCAGCTTCTTCCTCTCACGCCAGACATTGCTGGCGTCGGCACGGCCGGGGATGGCGCTGTGGCGCGAAAAATTATTCGCGTGGATGCTCCGCAACGCAGAAAGCGCGATGGAGTTTTTCCGTCTGCCAACCAACCGCGTCGTTGAAATGGGCAGTCAGGTCGAAATCTAATGCGCGGGATTTTGCTCCTTTTTGGAGCAAAATCACGTTAACGCGCTAGCAATCGGACGCGGCAAGGTTCAGCTTTGGCCACTGCAGGACGGGGCGGGGCACATCCAATATGGCGCGGATGGCGCGGTAACGCTGTGGATTGCCGCGCGCGATGCTATTTGCGCCGATGCTGCGCGACTCGTGCCGATGCTTACGCGATTGGGGGTCATCGAACCGCCGTCGGCTGATGATATGCCCGATTGGCCGATCACCATCACCGGCTGGTCAGTGCCTATGCGCCTGGTTGGCGGCGTTGCCGCCCACGATGCGTTCGGCGCGGTAAGGGACGGGCATGACGCGCCGCATATCATGGGGCTGTCGCTGGGGCCGGTCGACCTGGCCGACCGTCCGCGCGCCGTTCAGGCCATTGCGCACGTCGCCAGCCTGATTGCCTCTGTGGTGGATGCACAGGCGATTTTCTGGCCACCGGCAAACCTGTGGTCCAATGTGTCCGAATTGCCGCACGCTGTCGCGGCGATGGAGCGGAGCGGAATGCCCCCCATCCTCCATTTCGTCCAGTTTTCCGCACCTAAACCCGGTGAAATGGTGACCGAGGGGCTGGCGTGGTTGGCGGGGCACGAATTGGCCGCGACCATGCCCGCTGATATGACCGCAGCTGAGGGTGTGCGTCGCCTCGCGCGGTTCTCTATTGACTTGATGCTCAACGGGCCAATGGCCGGTGATGTGGTAATCGCTGGGTTGGCGCGGGGGGAGCGGATCCATATCCGCTTGCCGCACGCGGCGGGGGAGCCAATCCGCCTTGCTCTCACGACGAGTGGCGGGCGGCAGTAGCGGGTGCGGCCGCGCACGCCCACGGGTTGGCAAAGCCACCATATTTTGCCCCGGGTATTGGGGTTTCACCCACAAATATCTCCATTTTTGCGTGAATTATTGCCTTTTGGCGTCGCGCTGTCAGGCCGTGACAACATCCTCCTCCTCCCCGCTGAGGAATATATTGCCGCACAATGCGGACTTGCCATGCATCGCGGTCCGCACCCCAGATATAGCGCGGTGCTGACCCAGCGGATAGAACGCGAACGCCAGCGGCACGATGCGCCGCACATTGCCGCTGCGCGGATCGCCCGTCTGCAACGGGTGATGGTGCGCGTGCTGGCGGGGCGCGGGCCGCGCCTCCTCCACCTCAATCAACGCGATCCGATGCGACTATTTTCGGATTATGATGTGCTCGACGCGGCGATTAACCGCCTGTGGAGCGACGCGCTTATCCCCTGAATTTCGTGGATATTTCGGCAAAGGCGTCGCGATATTCTCCCTCCAGCCGGGTGACGAAATCGGCAACGCTGGTTGATGCCTTGACCGTGCCGATGCCCTGGCCCGAACCCCAGACATCTTTCCACGCCTTTGCCTTGGTATTGCCGCCCGAACCAAAATTCATCGTGCGCAAATCCCCGCTTGGCAGATCGTCGGGGTCCAGACCGGCAGCGACAATCGACCCGCGCAGATAATTGCCATGTACGCCTGTGAAGAGGTCGGAATAGACGATGTCCGCGGCGGCGCCATCGACGATGCCCTGTTTGTAACCGGGAACGGCATTCGCCTCCTGCGTCGCGATAAAGGCTGAACCAATATAGGCAAAGTCAGCGCCGAGTGCCTGCGCGGCGAGGATCGACCGGCCATGCCCAATCGCGCCCGACAGCGCGACAGGGCCATCAAACCAGGCGCGAATTTCCTGCATCAGCGCAAATGGCGAAAGGGTGCCCGCATGACCGCCCGCACCCGCCGCAACGGGTATCAGGCCGTCCGCGCCCTTTTCCACCGCCTTGCGGGCGAAACGGTCATTGATGACATCATGGAGCGTAATCCCGCCCCAGGCATGCACCGCCTGGTTCAACTCCTCGCGCGCGCCGAGCGAGGTGATGGTCACCGGTACCCGCCATTTGGCGCAGGTCGCAATATCGGCTTCGAGCCGATCGTTGGATTTATGGACGATCTGATTGACCGCATAGGGCGCGGCGGGGCGATCAGGATTGTCGCGGTTCCATGCCGCCAATTCCTCGGTAATCCGATGAAGCCATTCGTCGAGCTCGCTTTGCGGGCGCGCGTTGAGCGCAGGGAAACTGCCGACCACGCCCGCTTTGCACTGCGCAATGACCAGTTCGGGGCCGGAAATGATGAACAGGGGCGACCCGATTACCGGCAGGCGCAGATTGTCGAATATCGCGGATAGGGGCGGACGGGCCATATGATTCTCTCCTGCTATTTGCTTCACCTTAACGTAAGCGGAAGGGTGCGCAAGCGTGGCTTGAGGGGGTGAAGCGCGGCTATATTGATATAAGCTAGCCACGAATGCGGCCTAATTTGTTTATGCCAAAGGCTGAGAGTCCACAGATCCTGTCGAAAACTGGAGCTGTGCGGCGATCGAATGCGCGCGCGCAGCGGGTGGGGTATTTCCGCCTTGAGCACCGCCCGTCAAGACAGCGACAAC
>CAUJJQ010000240.1 GCA_963205285.1 Pseudomonadota bacterium
TGGGGCTCGGCGCTGCCGCGCGCCATTGAAAATTGGCTCCATTTTCAGCGCGAACAATGGTTTACGTGGTCGCCGCTGGCCTTGGCTGGCGGCATAATCGCATGGTATTTTCTGCCAGTCGTCGGGGTTTTCCCGTTTATCATATGTGCATTGACCGTCGCATTTGGCGCGCGGCTGATCCTCCACCCATGGCCCGCGATGGCGCGGCTCACGATGATGTTGGGCATATTGTTGGCGCTGGGGTGCGCAACCATCACGGCGCGCAGTGCTTGGGTGGCTGCACCCGTGCTCGAACGACCAGTGGTCGCGCAATTTTCCGCGCGTGTTGAGCGGGTGGAGCGGCGCGGTTTTGAAGGGGAAACGCGGCTCTATTTGCGGACAGCGCGCGCGTCCGGCCTGCCTCCGCGCATGCGTGTGACATTGCGCGATGCGGATATGCCGCCGCATTTGCACATTGGCGCCAGCGTAACCATGCGCGCGCGATTGATGCCGCCATCGGGCGCATTTCTGCCGGGCGGTTATGATTTTGCGATGCGCGCCTGGTTTGATGGGATTGGCGCGGTCGGCCGTGCCATCGGCCTGGTTGTGGTGGCGAATGAAGGACGCGCTGAACAACGCGATGACCTGCGTTCGCGCCTATCCGCCCATATTCGCGGGCAAATAGCAGCACGACCCGCCGCGTTGGCGGCCGCATTGGCCAGCGGCGATGTCGGCAATATGGCACCAACGGACGCAGAGGCGATGCGCCGTTCCGGCCTAGCGCACCTTCTATCGGTCAGCGGCCTCCACATCGCAGCGGTGGTTGGAGCGACTATTTTTCTGACACTACGCGTCCTCGGCCTTTGCCCATGGTTGGCGCTGCGCCTGCCGTTGCCATTGGTCAGCGGCATTTTGGGCGCAGCTGTCGCGGCGGGATATACGTGGATTACAGGCGGCGAAGTGCCGACATTGCGGGCATTGATAGCGGCGCTCCTCCTCCTCGCGCTGGCCATCGGCCGCGAAGCCTTGTCGTTGCGCGTGCTGGCTGCGGCAGCGTTGCTGGTGATGCTACTGTGGCCCGACTCACTATTTGGGCCGAGTTTTCAGTTGAGCTTTGCGGCGATGCTGGCGATTGTCGTGCTGCACGGCAATGTGCGGGTGCAGGCACTGTTGATGCGGCGGGAGGAGGGGGCGGTGGCGCGCGGCGTGCGCGGCATTTTAGGTCTGATATTGACCGGACTTGCGGTCGAACTGGCGCTTATTCCTATCGCGTTGTTCCATTTCCATCGCGCGGGGCTTTATGGCGCGGCGGCCAATATTATCGCCATTCCGTTGACAACCTTTGTCATCATGCCGCTGGAGGCGTTTGCGCTGGCGCTTGATACATTGGGGATTGGCGGCCCCGTTTGGTGGCTGGTCGAACGCGTGATCAACCTGTTGCTCAACCTCGCTCATTTTGTGGCCGCGCTGCCCGGCGCGCAATGGTCGACAGGCGTGTTGCCGACGGCTGCCTTTGCCACCATGATCGGGGGAAGTGCATGGCTGTTGCTGATATTGGGTCGGGTGCGTTGGCTGGGCGGTGCGGTGATCGCCATCGGCATGGTAATGGCATGGGTCGCAGGTGATCCTGATTTGTTAATCAGCCGCGATGGCGCGCATGTGGCGGCGCGCATGCCCGATGGTCATTATGCCCTGTTGCGCGCGCATACGGGTGAGCGAACACGCAATATCTTTGCCGAAACGACCGGTTTGGACGGTAGCTTCCCCTCCCTTGCCAGTCAGCGGGGTGTGCAATGTTCGCCCGATTTCTGCGTCTGGCAAATGCGCGGTGCGACACGGCAATGGACGGTGATGGCTGCGCGATCCGACCTGTTGTCACCGATTGATGCGCTGGTTACCGCCTGTGCGGCAAGCGATATCGTCATCGCCGAGCGTGCATTGCCGCGCAGTTGCACCCCGCGCTGGTTGAAGATCGACCGGCATTTTCTGACCGCCCACGGGGGTGTCGCGCTCCACCTTTCGCCGCCGCACGTCAATGTCGCGCACGCGCGCAGCGCCAAACCGTGGGACAATCCACCCACCACCATGCCGCGCCGTTGACTGCGCGATCAGTGGTAACGACGCAGCAGTCCGGCAAGCTTGCCCTGAATGATAACGCGGCCCGGCGCAAAAATCTGTGCCTCATAGCGCGCATTGGCGGGCTCAAGGCGAATGTCGTGTCCAGAACGGTGAAAATATTTCAGCGTCGCATCCTGCCCATCGACGAGGGCGACGATAATATCCCCCTCCCGCGCGGTTTCGCTACGTTGGATCAGCGCAAAGTCACCATCCAAAATCCCCGCTTCGACCATCGAATCGCCCGAAACTTCGAGCGCATAATGTTCCCCTGGCCCCAAAAGCGCCGCGGGAACCGGCAGCATCTGGCTGTCTTCAAAGGCTTCGATGGGAACGCCCGCAGCAATCCGACCGTGCAGTGGGAGGTCAATCACATCATTGGCGACAATTGGCGCTGGTTGGTGCGTGCGCGGCATCGAAATAACATTGGATGGTGCGACGGCGGCCAATTCTTCGCCGCGTTCGGGTGCGCGCACAACCTCCAACGCGCGGGCGCGATTGGGGAGGCGGCGCAGAAACCCGCGCTCTTCGAGCGCACTGATCAACCGGTGGACCCCCGATTTGGATTTGAGCCCCAATGCTTCCTTCATCTCCTCAAAAGAGGGGCTGATCCCGCTGTTGTTCAACCGATCTTCGATGAAACAGATAAGTTCATGCTGTTTGCGCGTGAGCATCGCACCTTCCCCCAAATCGGCCCGAAACGGGTTGCCGTGGAACGTTGTGGGAACGTCTAGGCAACATATTCAGAAAGGTCAAGCTTTTGTGCCCCTTTTGTGCCAAGGCACGCAAGATGTAGGTGGAGCGACTATGCGCTCGCTCGCCATGCGCCCGATTTGCCGCCCGATTTGGCGAGCAGGCGAATGTCGCTGATGCAGGCGTCGCGCTCCATCGCTTTCACCATGTCGTAAATGGTTAAGAGCGCGATCGAAACAGCGGTCAAAGCCTCCATCTCCACGCCCGTTTTGCCGGTCAGGCGCGCGGTGGCGGTGACGGTTATGCCGTCGTCATCGACCATAAAATCAATACCAACCTTGTCGAGCATCAACGGGTGGCAGAGCGGGATGAGGTCGCTGGTCCGTTTGGCCGCCATAATCCCCGCGATCCGCGCGGTGGCGATCACATTCCCCTTGGCCATCGTGCCATCGGCAATTGCCGCGAGGGTGGCGGAGGACAGGGCGATGCGCCCCGTCGCGACCGCTTCGCGTGCGCTCGCCGCCTTGGCCCCGACATCGACCATCTGGGCCGCACCATTTGCATCAATATGGGTGAGGGAGGACATCGTTTAACCTTCCAACAGTTGGCGGGTTGCCGTCGCCACATCATCTTGCCGCATCAGGCTTTCGCCGACAAGGAAGGCGTTGACCCCACTTTGCGCCATGCGCTGACAATCACCGTGCGTAAAAATGCCGCTTTCGCAGACCAGCAATGCATCACCGGGCACCATTTGGGCGAGCCGTTCTGTAGTTGCTAGATCCACCGAAAAGCTGCGCAGGTCGCGGTTATTAACCCCTATCAGCCGGGATTTGAGGTGGGTGAGCGCGCGCGCCATTTCCCGTTCATCATGCACTTCGACCAGGACATCCATGCCCAGCGAGATGGCATCCCCCTCCAGCGCTACTAACATCGTATCGTCGAGCGCGGCGACGA
>CAUJJQ010000241.1 GCA_963205285.1 Pseudomonadota bacterium
AGAACACAAAGCGCGCGAGGCTGGGAAAGGCCAGCCGCGCACGACAGGTGCGCTGGACGACATAAAGGCTGGAAGCGATCAAAATATTGCCGCCAAAGGCAAAGACGACGCCCGATGTATGGAGCGGACGCAAGCGACCAAAACTGGTATATTCAATGCCCAGGTTGAGCACCGGAAAGGCGAGCTGCAGCGCGATGAACAGTCCCGCCGCCAGCCCCGCGACGCCCCAGATGACCGTCGCCAGCACACCCCAGCGCACCGGATCATCATCATAAAGCGATGCATCGCTGGTCGGCAAAATCCCCTTGGCAATGCCGGCATAATCGGTGCGGGTCAGCGTCCATGCCATGGCCAGCGTCGCGGCAGCCGCAACAATCACCATATGGACGGCAAAACCCCAATCCGCCGCGTTCATCGCCGCCAATAACGCCACCATGGCGGCGACGATGAAGATACCTGCCCGGTTCAAAACCCCGTTCATGCCCGAATTTCCTCAGTATTTATTCCGAAACCTGCGCTTCGGATGCTATTACTCCGGCCCTGAAGCCCTTGCTGCACCGCAACATTGATCCAGATCAAATTTGATTTCCACCCCTATACCGCCTGACTAAATTGTCGGGCACTTGCACGCCGATGCCGGTCGAACAGCACCGCCATGCTGCGCGCATAGGGGGCGCTGTCGCGCGTGGGAGAGAGCATCGCCCCGTCGAGCCGCGCGACGGCGCGTTCGACAAAGGCAGATAGACCATCCACCGAGGTCTGCCATCCGTCAAGCCGGGAAAGGTCGCTGGTGCGCAGGCACAAAATATCTTCGATAATTTTGGCGCGGATTGCGTCGTCCGCGTCGCGCCGCACCCCACGTGTGCTGGCCAATTGGCCGCCGGTCACGCGCATCCTATATCGTCCGGCGTTTTTTTCATTTTGTAGCAAAATGTCCGGAAATATGCTGACAGCGCTTGCCCCGACGCCGATCAGCACATCGGCGCTATCGTCGGTAAAGCCCTGAAAATTGCGGCGCAATTGGCCGTTCTGGGCCGCCTTGGCGAGCGGGTCATGCGGCAGCGCGAAATGGTCAAAACCGACCTCGATATAACCTGCGGCCTGCAAAAATGCGCTGCCCATTGCGGCCATTTCAAACCGCAATGCCGCATCGGGCAGGTCACTGGCATCAATCCGGCGTTGGCGGGCGAACATGTCGGGCACATGGGCATAGCCAAATAGCGCGATACGTTCGGGCCGCATATTGCACGCACCCTCCAGCGTTTCGATCAGATCAGCCGTCGTCTGCCCCGGCAGACCATACATCAGGTCAAAATTGATCGATGGGATGGCCGCAGCGCGCAGCATCTCCACCCCATGTTCGATGGTGGCGCGCGGCTGCACCCGCCCGATACGTTCCTGCACATGGTCAGCCAGCGTCTGCACGCCAAAACTGACCTGCGCGACGCCAATGCTGCCCAGCATCCCGGCCCAATGGCTGGTAAATCCACGCGGGTCGAGTTCGACCGAAATATGCGGCAATATGCTGCCAAAGGCTGTGACGATACGGTCGAGCAGCCGCACAAAGGCGAGCGGGGTGATGGCGTTGGGACTGCCGCCGCCAAAGCTGATCCGCGCCAACTCGCGCGGCGCACCGCCAGCCGCGAGCCGCGCCGCCACCAATTCCAGTTCGGCATCGAGCGCAGTTAAATAGGCGTTGAGGCGGCTTGTCCGTCCCGCCGCCCCCGTATTGCAGCCGCAATACCAGCAGATTTTCTCACAATAGGGGATGTGGACATACAGCGATGCGGGCGATTGCACCTTGGCCAGCGCGGCCACGCCATCGGCATCGCCAAAACCGTCCTGAAATTCGGCGGCGGTGGGGTAGCTGGTGTAACGCGGCACCGGCACCGCCAAAAGTTCAGGAAAATAGGGCCACATGCCCACCTTTCTGGCGATGCACCCATTGCACGGCTTTGCGCTGGATCAAAAGTTGCGGCAAAATTGCGGCAGAAAAATGCCTTAAGGGAGGGGCAATAGGCGATGCGACTCTCCGTTCCTATCTCGACACGCTCGATACGAACGGGGGCGGAGTTCATCCTCAATCCATTCGTGTCGGGCATATCGGGATTTCGAGCATGATGGACATCATGCGGCCCGGAAATCTCGGCAGAAGGTAAAATCGGGACACGGCGTCAACACGCCGCCCCACGGAGGAGCGGCATACCGTATCCCAACCTGTCAGCCGGCGCGATGGCGCAACACATCGCGCTGCAAAATCGTCACTTCCCGCCGCGATGGCAAGTCGATCACCCCATCATTTTTAAGCTTGGTGAGCAGGCGGCTGACCGTTTCGATGGTGAGGCCCAAAATGTCGGCAATCTGCTGACGGCCAAAGGGCAGCGTATATCGGTCAAGCGGCCCCGTATCGGGCGTGCAGCCATTTTGCACCAGCCGTTCGGACATTTCGAGCAGGAAGCTCGCCATTTTTTCCATCGCCGATTTACGACCTAATAGCAGCATCCAGTGGCGCGCCCGGTCGAGTTCGGTCAGCGTGCGTTGCAATAATTTATGTTCGAGCGCCGGATGCTCGCGGGCAAAGGCGTCAAAATCCCCCCGCGCAAAGACGCAAACGCGCGCTTCGGTCAGCGCGGTCACCGTTTGCTGCGCGCGCGCGCCAAATGGCCGGCCGATGAAATCAGCGGGATAGACGATACCGACGATTTGTTCGCGGCCATCCTCTGTCCCGGTGGATAATTTGAGCACGCCGTCGAGTACGTTGGCGACGAGCGCTGAATCCTCCCCCTCCCACATCAGGGTTTGCCCCGCGCTGATCGTGCGGGTGCGTCCGATGCGGTTGAGCGCTACCAGTTCGTCGGTATCGAGCACCGAACAAATGGCGCGGTTGCGCACAACACAAGTGTCACAGGCGATGCTCATGCAATTTGCTCAAGCATGTTCAGCCGCGCTGGGCAAGCGCCGAACGGGCCGGTGGGGCGATTTTGCTGCCCAATAACGCCTTTAAACTGCTGATTTCGCTGGCGCGCAGCATGTGTGTCAGATCGGCGATGATTTTTGCTGCCAGCCACGGCCCTTCATAAACCATGGCGCTATATAGTTGCACCAGCGATGCACCCGCCGCTATCCGCCGCCAGACATGGTCGGCGCTCGAAATGCCGCCCGCCGCGATCAGCGCGATTTGCCCGTCGCTCGCGGCAATAAAGTCCAGCAGCCGCGCAAAAGCCAGCCCCTCCAGCGGCGCACCCGACAGGCCACCCGCTTCCCCGCCATGGGCAGAGGTCAGTTGTGGGCGCGAAACCGTCGTATTGCCGATGATGATGGCGTCCAGCCGGTGGGTGATGGCGGCGGCGACCACCCCGTCGATCTGTGCTCTATCGAGGTCGGGCGCGACTTTGAGGAAAATGGGGGTTTGAGTACCGCTGTCTGCCCGCGCTGCGGCCACCGCGCCGAGCAAATCGTCGAGCGCCGCGCCATCCTGCAACGCGCGCAGCCCCGGCGTATTGGGGGAGGAGATGTTGATGGTCAGCCAGTCGGCCATTGCCGCAAAGCGCGCAACGCCCGTGACATAATCGGCGATACGGTCGCCTGCATCCTTATTCGCGCCGATGTTGATGCCAAAGGGGATGCGGCGCGCGCGCGCAAACTGGGCGGCAATGCGCGGCGCAGCGGCGGCGTGACCGCCATTGTTGAACCCCATGCGGTTGATGACCGCGCGATCGCCCGTCAGGCGAAATAGGCGCGGGCGCGGGTTGCCCGATTGCGGCAAAGGGGTGAGCGTCCCCGCCTCTGCCCCCGCAAAGCCAAAACGCGCCATCGCGTGCAGCGCGCGGGCATCTTTGTCAAAACCGGCGGCGAGGCAGACGGGGTGGGCAAAATCCATCCCCGCGAGTGACATGGCGAGCGCCGGATCGGTGCGTGATGGCGCGTCCAATGGCAGCAGGGACAGCGCATCGATCGTCCGCTTATGGGCAAATTCAGCGTCCATCGCGTGCATCAGTCGGACAAAATGTCGTCCAAACATGTCGTCAATTTTCCGATCTATGTTGCATAATTACCCGAAATTGCCCCTAGCATGTCGTTTCTGTCCAATACAGCGCCGCCGAATAATGGCATCTGACCCCTGCGACCCGAAGGGCTCCGAGTCTTTTTGGCAAAGAGTCCTTTACCGACTTTAGGACCGACTGGCAGTGCTGGTCGGTCCTTTTTTTGCTTTTCGACCAACCGCATCATTATCAAGATATTTTTGTGCGCCACGTCACTGCACGGCGTTGCATTTACCACAAAAGAAGGCTTAGTTTTGTTTGTAGCTGTGCACAGACGCGGCAATTGGTTCAAATAGAACAGAAAGTCGGTCGGTCGGGGGAGCAATGACGGCACCTATTTCGATGGAATATGCAGCGCCGCCTGCCGAAATGCAGCGGTGGATCAGTTCGCTTTATCGCCTGCACCAGGAAAGCGCGACCTTTGAGGAGGTGGAGCGCGCCGACCGCCCGCAATTGCGCGTCATGCTGCGCGGCGGCGGCGAATATCGCTTTGCCAACGGCCATGTTGACCCTGCCCGTCCGGTAACCCTGATCGGCCCGACCAGCGGTGCGATTACCGATACCGGCTTTGGGCCGATGTATGTCGTCGGCGCAGGGCTACACCCCACCGCCTGGACCGCGTTGACCGGGCTCGATGCCGAACAAAGCCTCGACCGCGCCTTCGACGGACGCAAAATTTTCGGCGACGCGGCGCAAATATTGTTCGACGCCATCGACGCTGAAAGCGAAACAGCACCGATATTCAAGCTATTGTGCGATTTTGTCGCTGCACAAACTGCGGCGCGCGGTGAAGCTATGCCGCATGATTTCATCGCCACCATGGATGCATGGCTCGCCGAAAATGATGATGCCGAAGTGACCGATCTGGTGGCGCGCACTGGCCTGTCGCCGCGCCAGGTTGAACGGCTTTCCAAGCGATTTTACGGTCTGCCGCCCAAAAGTCTGCTGCGCAAATATCGCGCGCTCCATGCTGCTGCCGCCTTGGCGCGCGGCGAAGATATTGCCGCCAATGGCATGGCCGACCAATTTTACGACCAATCGCACCTGATCCGCGAATTGAAACGCTTTGCCGGGCTGACCCCCGAACAGATTAAGGCGCGCCAGTCCGAATTGCTGATTGCCATTTCCGAAGGGCGCAAATCGCTCACCGGGCAGGTTGACGCGCTGGTTTCCAACGCGTGATGGGCGACGGCCGCGCTAGGCTCTTGCGCGGTGCAGCATAAAGGCTTAATAATAAAGGACTGATTAGGTCTTTTATTGGCCGAATCGCCCCCGATTGAGCGGAAATTGCGCCATGCGCCTGTCCAATTTGGCCGATTATGCCATCGTTTTGATGGGGGCGGCAGCGCGCCAGTGCGGCGGCACGCGGCTGACCGCCGCACGATTGGCCGAAGCCGCGCATGTCCCCGAAGCAACCGCGCATAAATTGGTGCAACGGCTGGTGCGGTCGGGGCTGCTGCGCGCCGTACGCGGGCCGGGCGGCGGGATTAAGCTGGCACGCCCAGCCGCTGCCATCAGCCTGGCCGACATAATCGAAGCAATAGAGGGACCGATCGCCATGACCAATTGCATCGATGATGGCGCCTGCGCCTGCGGCATCAAGAGCAATTGTGCGGTGCGTCCGCATTGGCAGGCGGTGAACGGCGCGGTGCGCGGCGCGCTGGCGGCGGTGACGCTCGCCAATATGAGCGGCCATGCGCCGATGGAGCGGGTTGGATGAGCCAAAATATCGACGCACCCGTGACCGATCAAGCGGCGCGCGATGCGGCGGCAAAGGTCGCCGACTATGCGCATGGCTGGTCGGTTGATATTGAGCAAGAGTTCGCGCCCAAAGGTCTGAACGAAGACATAGTGCGCTTTATTTCGGCCAAAAAGGATGAACCGCAGTGGATGCTCGACTGGCGGCTAAAGGCCTTTCGCCTGTGGCAGACGATGACCCCGCCCGATTGGGCCAAGCTGAACGTGCCGCCGATCGATTATCAGGACGCCTATTATTATGCCGCGCCCAAGGCCAAGCCGAGCCTTGCCAGCCTCGATGAACTCGACCCCGAAATAAAGGCGGTTTACGACAAATTGGGCATCCCCATTGCCGAACAGGAAGTGCTGGCGGGGGTGGAGGGCGCGCGCAAGGTCGCGGTCGATGCGGTGTTCGATTCGGTGTCGGTGGCGACGACTTTTCGGGAGGAACTGAAAAAGGCGGGGGTGATTTTCCTCTCCATTTCAGAGGCGATCCGCGAATATCCCGAACTTGTCCAAAAATGGCTCGGCCGTGTGGTGCCGATGCAGGATAATTATTTCGCGACGCTCAACTGCGCGGTCTTTTCCGATGGCACCTTTGTCTATGTGCCAAAGGGGGTGCGCTGCCCGATGGAATTATCCACATATTTCCGCATCAACGCCGAAAACACCGGGCAATTTGAACGCACGCTCATCATCGCCGATGCGGGCGCGCATGTATCCTATCTGGAAGGGTGCACCGCGCCGCAGCGCGATGAAAATCAGCTCCATGCCGCCGTGGTCGAACTGGTGGCGATGGAGGATGCGGAGATTAAATATTCAACCGTGCAAAACTGGTATCCCGGCGATGCCAATGGGCGCGGCGGCATATATAATTTCGTCACCAAACGCGCGCTGTGCCAGGGTGCGCGCAGCAAGGTTTCGTGGACACAGGTCGAAACCGGCAGCGCGATTACGTGGAAATACCCCAGTTGCGTTTTGAACGGCGATGACAGCGTGGGCGAATTTTATTCAATCGCCGTCACCAATAATTTTCAACAGGCCGACACCGGCACCAAGATGATCCACAATGGGCGGCGCACCCGTTCGACGATTGTCAGCAAAGGCATCAGCGCCGGACGCAGCAGCGGCACCTATCGCGGGCTGGTGCGCATCGGCGCCCGGGCCGAAGGCGCGCGCAATTTCACCCAGTGCGACAGCCTGTTGCTGGGCGATAAATGCGGGGCGCACACCGTCCCATATATAGAGGTGAAAAACCCCAGCGCGACGCTGGAACATGAAGCGACAACCAGCAAAATTTCCGACGATCAACTATTTTACGCGATGCAGCGCGGGCTGGGTCAGGAAGAAGCGGTCGCGCTGATCGTCAACGGCTTTGCCAAGCAAGTGCTGCAACAATTGCCGATGGAATTTGCGGTCGAAGCGCAAAAATTGCTGGGCATTAGCTTGGAAGGGAGCGTGGGATGATCACAACATGGGGAGCGGTCGGGATTGCAGTTGCTATTTGGCTCGCAACAAGTTGGTATTTGAATGAGCGGCTAAAGCTAGTGCATCAGAAACTCGATGTTGATATGGATAAATACAATGTCCTTCGCGAGTACCTTTATGAAATTGATCCTCAGTTTGACGAAGAACGAAGATTGATGATTGAACTTCATGAATCTTTAGATACTGGAAAACTGTCATTTGCAGGCAAAGAGCACATGGATTTGACCAAAGAAAAAAAAGAGCGCGGATATCGAACTTTGCAGTCGTCGTTCGTTGATGGGGGACATCATGCTCCAAATCAATAATCTCCACGCCACCGTTGCCGACAAGCCGATTTTGAAGGGGCTGTCGCTCACCATCAACGCGGGCGAAGTCCATGCGATCATGGGCCCCAATGGCGCGGGCAAATCAACGCTCGCCTATGTGCTGGGTGGTCGTCCCGGTTATGAAGTGACGGCGGGGTCGGCAAGTTTGAACGGTGTGGATATCCTCTCTCTCGACCCCCATGAACGCGCGGCGGCGGGGCTTTTTCTGGGTTTCCAATATCCGGTTGAAATCCCCGGCGTGTCGGGCGTGCAATTTTTGCGGGAGGCGCTCAACGCCCAGCGCAAGGCGCATGGCCTGCCCCCATTGTCGGGCGGTGATTTCCTGAAACTGGCGCGGGAAAAGGCGGCCTTGCTCGGCATGGATATGGACATGCTGAAACGCCCGGTGAACGTCGGCTTTTCGGGTGGGGAAAAAAAGCGCGCGGAAATGGTGCAGATGGGGATTCTGAACCCCAGCCTCGCCATCCTCGATGAAACCGATTCGGGGCTGGATATTGATGCGCTGCGCGTCGTCGGCGACGGTATCAACGCCATCATGCGCGCGCCTGACAAGGGAGTGCTGCTCATCACGCACTATCAACGGCTGCTCGATTATGTGCGGCCCGATTTTGTCCATGTGCTGGCCGATGGGCGAATTACCCGTTCGGGCGGCCCTGAACTCGCGCTCGAACTCGAACGCGAAGGCTATGCAGAGGTTGCGGCATGACCGCATTACCCACCCACCGTGCGGAGGATTGGCGCTATAGTGATCTGGACGCGCTCGGCGCACTGTGGCCGCTGCCGGAGCCGGAAAATATCATCGTGCCCGCGGGCGCCCATTTTGACCGCAGCATCGTGCAAGATGGAGGCGGCGTCACCCAAATCCACCTGTCGCTGGGCACAGGTGCGGCAGCGCACCTTCGCATCCTCAACATCGGGGGGGGATATGGCCGGGTGGAGGTGCATGCAACGCTCCACTCCGGGGCGGATTTTCAACTCGACTGCGCGCAAATTGGTGATGGCACCCAGAATCTCGAATGCGTGACCCATGTCACCCATGCCGAGCCGGACGCCACCAGCCGCCAGACCATCCGCAATGTGGCTGGCGGCGCGGCGAGTGTCACTTATTTGGGGCAGGTCAGCGTCGCGCGCGATGCTCAGCGCACCAACAGCGCGCAAAATGTGCGCGCCATGCTGCTTTCCCGCCACGCGAGCGTCAATGCCAAGCCCGAACTCGAAATTTTTGCCGATGATGTCCAGTGCGCGCACGGCTGTGCCATCGGCGAACTGGATGGAGCGGCGCTATTCTATCTCGCCGCACGTGGGATTGACCCGGCAACTGCGCGGCAGATGCTGCTCGAAGCTTTCTTGACCGAAGCCTTGGGCGGTGATGCCGCGCTCAGCACCGCGGCCATCGCCAAATTAGGGCAGATGGCATGAATATCGCGCACCCTGCCATAGCGCGGCTTGGCCGGGCGGCGCGCGCCGATTTCCCCGGCCTTGCTGGCGATTGGCATTATCTCGACAGCGCGGTCAGCGCGCAAAAACCGCAAATCGTCATCGATGCGGCAACCCGTGCGATGGGCGCAGATTATGCCAGCGTCCATCGCGGCGTATATCAACGCAGCGCCGACATGACGCTGGCCTATGAAGCGGCACGCGCGCGGGTGGCGCAATTTCTGGGCGGCAGTGCAGATGAAATCATCTTCGTGCGCGGCGCGACGGAGGGGATAAATCTGGTCGCGCAAAGCTGGGGTTTGGCCAATATCGGTGCGGGTGACCACATCCTCCTTTCCACGCTCGAACATCATAGCAATATCGTGCCATGGCAGATGTTGGCCGAACGCGTCGGCGCGCATATCGATGTGTGCCCGCTGACAGCGGACGGCTGCATCGACCTCGATGCAGCAACCAACATATTGACCCCGCAGCATAAATTGGTTGCGCTTGCCCATGTGTCGAACGTGCTGGGCAGCCAGTTGGACCTGCGCCGTGCCGCCGATCTGGCGCATGGGGTCGGGGCAAAATTGCTGATCGATGGCTGTCAGGCGGTGCCGCGCATGACCGTCAACATGGGCGAACTGGGCGTCGATTTTTACGTATTTTCCGCACACAAGCTTTATGGCCCAACCGGCATTGGCGCATTATGGGCGCGGGCCGAGATTTTGGATGCCATGCCGCCGTGGCAGGGCGGGGGGTCGATGATCGACCGTGTCAGTTTCGAACGCACCAGCTACGCCCCTGCCCCCACCCGGTTTGAGGCGGGAACACCCCCGATTGTGGAGGGGTGCGCGCTCCACGCCGCGATTGATTATGTCGATGCCATTGGGCTGGACGCCATTGCCGCGCACGAACATGCGCTGGTTGCAGCGGCGCGACAAGCGCTGGCGCAAATCCCCGGTGTGCGGCTGTTTGGCCCGGTGGATAGCGCGGGCATCCTCAGCTTTGCGGTGGGTGATGTCCACCCGCATGATGTCGCCACCATTTTGGACGAAGCGGGCGTCGCCATCCGCGCCGGGCACCATTGTGCGCAGCCGTTGATGGCGCATCTGGGCGTAGCGGCCACCGCGCGCGCCAGCTTTGGCCTGTATAGCGACGATGATGATGTGGCCGCGCTGGTGCGCGGTATCGAACGGGTGAAAAGGATTTTCGGATGACCGACACCATCCCCCATGAAAATGTTACCAGCGTGCCGGTGCCGCCGCGCGCACGGGTTAGTGATGCCGAAAGCGATGCCGATAAAATGGCGCGCAAGCGGGATTACCTCTCCGGCTTTCTCGACGCTGCACCTGCCGAATTGCCGACAGGCGCGCCGGGCGGTGATTTGCACGACGCCATCATCGATGCATTGAAAGAGATTTACGACCCCGAAATCCCCGTCAACATCTATGACCTTGGCCTCATCTATAATGTGGAGGTAGGGGATGACGCGCACGCAGTCGTCACCATGACGCTGACGACGCCGCATTGCCCGGTCGCTGAATCGATGCCCGGCGAAGTGGAAATGCGCGTCGGTGCGGTCGCTGGCGTCGGCATAGTCGATGTCAATCTGGTCTGGGACCCGCCGTGGAGCCCGGCCAATATGACCGATGAGGCGCGGCTCGAACTGGGGATGTTGTGACCATGACCGACGCACCCGCCACCCGCACCCGCCGCCCGCTGCCCGCCGCAATCACGCTGACACCGCGTGCCGAAACGCGCATCGCCGATTTGATGGCAAAGGCCCCTGCGGGCACCATCGGTGTCAAGCTGTCCACCCCCCGACGCGGCTGTTCGGGGCTGGCATAT
Organism: Pseudomonadota bacterium; assembly: GCA_963205285.1. GTDB lineage: Bacteria > Pseudomonadota > Alphaproteobacteria > Sphingomonadales > Sphingomonadaceae > Sphingopyxis. Next base: position 10,862 of record CAUJJQ010000241.1, read on the forward strand.
AGCCTTGATTATGTCAGCGACGCGGTGGGTTTTGACGAACGCATCGAAACGCCCGGCGGCACGCTCTATGTCGATGGGGCCAGCCTCCTCTACCTCATCGGATCGGTGATGGATTGGGTGGAGGATGATTTTACCGCCGGTTTCACCTTTCAAAACCCCAATGCCAAGGGGGCTTGCGGCTGCGGCGAAAGCTTTACCGTCTGATTTTTGTGGGCGCGGTGCATTTTGCGCTTGCGTGGCCGGACGCATTGATTCACCTTCACCCTGTGCCGCGACAGATAAAGGGAGTGCGCACATGCCCATCCATCTAGTGAAAGGAGGTGATCCGATGTCTCATGGTCTGCTAAAGAGGTCGGTCGCTTACTTTCGGAGCGTGCGCGAGCGCCGCTGAGGCGAATGCCGCGCCATCACGTTCCGGCGGGGGAAGCGCCCCTCGCCGACCATGTAATAGCGTATTTTTGGGGCCGGTAAGTCAGATTTGGCCCTGAAAATGCGATAGATCGGGGGTCGCCGGAGCAATTCGGCGACCCTTTTTCATCGGGATGGCAAGGTGGGATGCAGGCGCCCCAATTGGACGGCGCGCCCTACCGCTTGCTCCAGCCGCGCCAGATGAACCATGCCGCGACCAGCAGCGCAATGACGATGCACAGCGTCGTCACCCCCCAAAATGCCCATGGTGCCTTGGCATAGGGTATCCCCTCCACATTCATGCCGAGCAGGCCAGTGATAAAGGTGAGGGGCAGGAAAATCAGCGCCGAAATGGCGATTTGCAAAGAGCGCGCGTCCATCCGTTCCGACCGCAGATCTGTAATCTCATCATGCAGCACGGCGGCGCGTTCACGCACCGATTCCAATTCCTCTGCCATGCGGTAAAATCGGTCGGTCGCTTCACGCATATGCGCCCGTTCGGCAGTGTCAAACCATGGGAGGCCGAGCGACATCAGGCTTTCGAGCGCCTGACGCTGCGGCGCGACAAAACGACGCAGGCCAATGGCGGCGGAACGCAGACGGCTGGTTTCGCGGCGCTGTTCAAAGCTGGCGTGGCGGTCAATCCCCTCCTCCAACGCGTCGAGCGCATCGCCGATCTGCGCAACCTTGGCATCCAATTGTTCGGCGCTGGCGCTGAGCAGCGCGACAAGGACATCGCCGCAATCATGCAGCACCCCCGCATCGAAAGCCGCGATTGCGTGCGGCAGGACGTCCGTCGGGCGAAAAGCAACCGAAATCAATAGCTTGGGTGTCGCCCAAATCCGCATAGAGGCAAGCGGATCACCCTCTGTCGTATCATCCCCCTCTGCCAGCGGCGTGCGCAGATTGAGCAAGACGCCATCGGCCAGCATGTCGCAGCGCGGGCGGGTTTCCACCGCGAGCAGCGCGCGCACCACCACTTCGGGCAGATGGCAGTCGCGTTCCTCCAGCAAGTTGAGGCTGTCACGCTCCTGAAAATGGAGCCAGCGGAAACCGGGGGCCGCTTCCTCCAGCACACGGGCATCGGCAGCATCGCTGACCCGCGCAGTGCCATCGGCAAAATCCATCACCCGGATCATGCAGGGGGTCGCCGCAGCCAGATGTGGACGCCGGTTTCAGGCACGGGGGGCCGCACTTCCGACAGGCGGCGGGGGGCGTCGGCGCGCGCTCGGTGTAAAATAGGCTCGCTCACCCCCACTTGGTGCCACAAAACATCTGCCCCTGCCAATAGCCGCGCCGCACGCAGGGTGAGTGCATCAGGGTCATCAGAGGTCAAAATAATTTCATCCAATATTCCAATGACTTGCGCGTCGATGTCGGAGGGTACATCGGCTATGCATTGGGCTATTTCAGCTGGCGCCGCCCCATCCTCCAGCGGATCGAGCGGCCCGCCCTCCGCCAGCAGCGCCGCCACCGCTCGCCGTCGTGCCGCGCCATCGGGAAAGGCATGGCGCAGCGCGGCCTTGGCCCCACCGAGCAAAGCGGCAATCGCCCCCGCTCTCTCGGGAATCAGTCGTTCAAGGCGCTGACGCAGTGCCGCTGCCAACCCGGCCGACGCACCGCCCGTGCCAATGGCGATGGTGACCGTCCCGCGTTCTACCAATGCACCCAGCGTAAAATCGCACAGGTCCGGCTGATCCGCGACATTGACCAGCAGCCCCGCCGCGCGCAAACGCTCGGCCGTTGCGGCTGCCGCCACCGGATCAGCGATGGCGACAAAGCCCAGTCGGACATCGGGCGAAAGCTCTGCCACCGGCGCGCCCCCTGCCCGCTCAATCAGGCGTCGTCGCGCATCCGCCACATCGCCATCGCCGATGAGTATGATTTTCTTACCCGCCAGTTGCACGAAAATGGGCAGGTCGCGCATCGCCATCAGTCCCGCAGAAAATCGGGCACGCGTTCGGCTGCCAGCGTCGCCGATGCAGGGATGCGATCCGCCACCACCGCCCATTCACTGCCCGACACCATCACCTCTGCCACCATCGGGCGACTATTGTAAAAGCTGGCCATCGTCGCGCCATAAGCCCCGGCGGAACGGAAAATGGCAAGGTCGCCCGCGGCCACGACGTCGACATCGCGCGCTGTCGCAAATGTATCGCCTGTTTCACACACCGGGCCGACAATATTGGCCGTCATCCGCTGCCCCGTTGGCCGCACCGCTTCAAAATCATGCCAAGCGTCATAGAGCGCGGGGCGCGCCAGATCATTCATCGCCGCATCAACAATGACAAAGGGATGGGTCATGCCGGGCTTCACCCGAATGACCTGCGTGAGGAGGACGCCTGCATTCGCGGCAATCACCCGGCCCGGTTCAAACTGCAAGGTCACATCCCACCCCCGCGTCACGCGGGCCACCATCGCGCCATATTCGGCTGGCCCGTGCGGCACATCGGCATCGCGATATCGGACGCCAAGCCCACCGCCCAAATCAACATGGGTGACAACATGGCCCGCAGCGCGCAAGTCCGCCAGCAGCCGACCAAGCCGCGCAAAGGCCGCTTCCAATGGTTCGAGCGATAGTAATTGCGAGCCGATATGCACCGCGACGCCGCGCAGATCGAGTCCCGGCAACCCCGCCAGCCGCGCAAAAATTGCCGGGGCATCGCTGATCGCCACTCCGAACTTATTTTCCGCCTTGCCGGTCGAAATTTTGGCGTGGGTTCCGGCATCAACATCCGGGTTGACGCGCAGGCTGACCGCCGCCCGCTGGCCCAGCGCGGCAGCGATGGCCGACAATTCCACCCCTTCTTCCTCGGATTCGATGTTGAACTGGCCGATCCCCGCATGCAGCGCGGCGCGCATTTCGCCAGCCGTCTTGCCCACCCCTGAAAAAAGGATGTCTTGAGGGGCAATCCCCGCCGCCAATGCGCGCACCATTTCCCCTTCGGAAACGACGTCCGCGCCATAACCATTGGCGGCGAGGACGTTCAGTACCGCCAAATTGGGGTTGGCCTTTATCGCAAAGGCGCATTTGACGCGGCCACAAGCGGCCAACGCATCGGCAAACACCTGAGCATGCCGCACCAATGTCGCGCGCGAATAAATATAGCATGGGGTGCCCACCATAGCGGCAATCGCGGCCAGCGGCACATCTTCGGCGAAGATTTCGCCGTTTCGCAGGTTGAAATGATCCAATTTTATACTCGAACTAATCTGCGTCGATTATTCTGGCGGCAGATCAAATTGATCCGAACGCCGTTCCTCTGAACGCAACAAAACCTCATCGCTACGCTGCGGCCGTGCCTGGGTGCTAGGCGTGGTCAATTCCGCAAAACTGGCGGCGCTATTCTCCCCCGTCGCCACCGCAGGGCCGGGTTCGACAGGTTTTCGGACGAGGTCGCCGCGCTGCCCACATGCCGAGAGCGCCGCCGCGCCCATCAGGGCGGCCAGATGCCATCGCGCCTTCATACCCCATCCTCCTTCGCCAGCGCCGCGCGCCGTTCGGCAACCTGCTGCCGGATATTGTTAGGCGCGGTGCCCCCATAGCTGGTGCGGCTCGCCACGGATGCCTCCACGCTGAGCGCCGCCAGCGTCGCCGCGTCAATGCGACTGTCGATAGCAACGGCGGCGTCGATCGGCAATTGGTTGAGTGTGCAACTCATCCCTTCGGCGGCCTTGACCATTGCGCCGACAATATGGTGCGCTTCGCGAAAGGGAATGTTTTTGGCGCGCACCAACCAGTCAGCGAGGTCGGTGGCGGTTGAAAAGCCGCTGCTTGCCGCCGCCTGCATCCGTGCGCCATCAAAACGCGATTGCGCTAACATGCCGGTCATCGCGCAAAGACACAGGCCGAGCAGGTCATGCGCTTCAAAAACCGGCGGCTTGTCGTCCTGCATATCCTTTGAATAGGCGAGCGGCAGCCCCTTCATCGTCACCATCAGCGCGGTAAAGGCACCGATAATCCGCCCGCAATGGCCGCGCACCAATTCGGCAGCATCCGGATTGCGTTTTTGCGGCATAATCGAACTGCCGGTCGAAAAACTGTCAGGCAGGTGCAAAAAGCCAAAGGGCTGACTGGCCCAGATAATCACTTCTTCGGCGAGGCGCGACAGGTGGAGCGCGCATTGCGAGGCGGCGGCCAGATAGTCGAGCGCAAAGTCGCGATCCGACACTGAATCAAGGCTGTTGCGGGTGGGGCCATCAAATCCCAGCGCCGCTGCGGTCTCGAAACGGTCTATGGCAAACCCCGTCCCGGCGAGCGCCGCGCTGCCCAAAGGACATTGGTTAAGGCGTCGGCGCGCGTCGGAAAAGCGCGAACGGTCGCGCCACAGCATTTCGACATAGGCCATCATGTGGTGGCCCAAAGTCACCGGCTGCGCGACCTGCAAATGGGTGAAGCCCGGCATAATCGTGTCGCAATGTCGCTGCGCCAAATCCAGCAAAATGTTGATGAGCGACACGAGCGCGCCGTCCACCTCCTCCATCGCGGTCCGTACCCATAATTTGAAATCGGTCGCCACCTGATCATTGCGGCTACGTGCGGTATGGAGCCGCCCGGCGACCGGCCCGATCAATTCGGCGAGACGCGATTCGACGGTCATATGGATATCTTCACGCGCCAGATCGACGGGCACGCCATCTCGTTCAAATTCGGCATGGACGCTTGCTAGGCCGGCATCGATGGCATCGGCGTCATCGCGTGACAATATTCCCTGTTTGCCGAGCATGGCGACATGCGCGCGGCTCGCCGCAATATCTTCCTTCCACAAACGCTTGTCGAAGGGGATGGAGGCGTTTATTTCGCGCATGATTGCCGCCGGCCCTTCCCCAAAGCGGCCACCCCACATCTTATCGGTTGCAGGAGATTGCACTTTGCCGACATCTTTGGGCCGATTATCGTCCACCGCCTCGCCTTACGTTTCGGGCCATATCCTGAAAATGGCGGCGGCGCTGTTGTTGCCGCTCACCATGCTGACCCTAGGCGGGTGCGATAAGCAAAAGCCGCAGTCCCCGCAAGCAAGCAGCGCAGATGCGGCAGTACCGAACAGCAGTTTCCCGACATATCGGGTCGATCGTAGCCATGCGGGGCAAGCACTGCCCGAGGCCGAACTGACCGACGCGTCGGGCAATATGGTTCGCATAGCTAGCCTTGACGGCAAACCCATCGTCCTGAACCTATGGGCTACATGGTGTGCGCCGTGCGTTGCCGAATTGCCAACGCTCGACAATCTGGCGCGCGAGGGTGGATCCCAATTTACCGTTGTCGCTCTGTCGCAGGATCTAGGCGATTACAATGTGCCGACCGCCTTTTTGCGCCAGCGCAATCTGACCCATCTTGTCGGCTGGCATGATGGCGGGAATATTCTGGGCATCGCCATGGGGCAGGCTTTACCGACCACCATATTGGTCGGGGCCGATGGGCGCGAAAAATTGCGGGTTATCGGCCCGCTGGACTGGAACGGGGCAGAAGCATCGTTTCTGCTGCGCGAAGCCGGCATAAGCCCTGTCACATAGGGCCATCTTGTCGCCCATTGCATACTGCCCTAACCAAGTGCGGCGGGTGGGCGGATGTAGCCTCCATCCCCTGAACCGGACTTAGGCATGGAATTATATCTGCCCGTCGCCAATATGAGCGTACATATCCTCTGGATATTGGCGCTCGGCACCATGGTCGGCCTGTTGTCGGGCATGTTCGGCGTCGGCGGCGGTTTCCTGACAACGCCGCTGCTGATTTTTTCCGGGATACCGCCGACCGTTGCGGCAGCGAGTGCTGCGACACAGGTAACAGGCGCCAGCGTATCGGGGATGATGGCCTATTTGCGGCGCGGCGGGGTCGATCTCCACATGGGTGCGGTATTGGTCGCGGGCGGGCTGATCGGCTCCATCTTGGGCGCTTTTGCCTTTCGTTGGCTGGAAAGTATCGGGCAAATCGATACTGTAATCGCGCTCCTCTACCTCCTCCTCTTGGGCTCCATCGGTGGCCTGATGTTCAAGGAATCGCTCACAACACTCAATATTTTGCGCAGCGGTGCGCAGCCAGCCACCCGCAAGCGCCGCCACCATCCGCTGGTGACGATGCTGCCGTTGCGATGGCGATTCTATCGTTCCGGCCTCTACATCTCCCCCATCGCGCCACTGATATTGGGCGCAGTTTCAGGGATGATGACGATGCTGCTCGGTGTGGGCGGAGGCTTCATCATGGTGCCCGCCATGCTCTACATATTGGGCATGGGTGCAGAAGTGGTCGTTGGCACGTCGCTGTTCCAGATTTTCCTTACCACCATTGCAACGACGCTGATCCATTCGGTCACCACCCATGCGGTCGATATCGTCCTCGCTCTCCTCCTCCTCATCGGCGGAGTTATCGGCGCACAGATCGGCGCGCGGCTCGCGATGCGCGCCAACCCGGCCGGGCTGCGCCTAATCCTTGCCATCATTGTATTGTTGGTCGCGCTGCGCATGGGGGCGGGGCTGACTTGGCAACCCGATGAGATTTTCACTGTGCAGGCGTTATGACCAAGTTTGTCGACTCGCGGCGGCAGGCAATGCAGCATTGGCTGGGTCCGCTGTGTCTCGCCCTCCTGATGTTGGCAGGGGTGCGCGCCGATGCCCGTAACCCCATCCTCGTTCCCGATGTGTCGAGCCGCACCATCGACATAAAATATAGTTTTACCGGCGAAACATTGCTGCTTTTTGGCGCGATAATCTATCCAGATGGGCGCTTGGCTGACGACAGGGCGGATATAATCGTCGTCATTCAAGGGCCGACCGAACCGATAATATTGCGCGAAAAGAGCCGGATTGGTGGCATCTGGGTCAATGCCGATAATATCCGTTTCGCCAGTGCGCCCGGATACTACGCCGTCGCATCGTCCCGCCCGGTTGCCGATATGCTCAATGAACGCACGGCGGCGGTCTATGAAATCGGCCTCGACAATTTGTCGCTGTCGCCGGCCGGCTTCACCAGCGACGATCAGCTGGGGCGATTTGAACGCGGCCTGGTCGATTTGAAACGCCGTCTCGGCCTTTATGTCGCAGATGCCAATGCCGTCGAAATCACCCAAGGGTCGCTGTATCGGGCACGCCTGAACATTCCTGCGCGCGTGCCGGTCGGGCGCTATACCGCCGAAACCTTCCTCGTGCGCAATGGCGAAGTCATTGCCGTCGCCAGTCGCCAGATCGATATACGCAAGACGGGAACCGACCGTTTCATTGCCAATGCCGCGCAGAACCATGGCCTGCTTTATGGGTTGTTCGCGGTACTATTGTCGGTCGGCATGGGCTGGACTGCGGCCACCCTGTTTGCGCGGCGTTAAGAGCACGGGCACTGGTGCGGGCAGCGATTTCTTAACCACGTTCGACTAAGCCCGATTTGGGTGCTGTATCGATGCAGTGCGCCAAAAGAGGATTTCTGCATGGACCACATGGGCTCGTCCCCGTCGCCCGATGGCGCAACCCCCGTCGATCTCGCCGCTGCGCGTACCGCCAGTACCGAAAGGTTGCGGGTGGGCGAAGTCATGGATGTGTCGGGTTCGATGGCGCAGATTGTCATGCACGCAGATTCGCTGCGCCAATTACACACCAGCGAGGATTCGACTTTACAGATGGCGGGGCAGGTCGGCAGCCAGATAAAGGTGCGCGTCGGCAATGTCTGGCTGGTGGCGGGCCTACGCGACCAGAAAATGCACCCCCGTGACCATCAGTTCATCATCGCCACCGCCGACTTTCTGGGCGAAGGCGATGAAGAAGTGCTCACCGGTCGGATCGGCAATTTCCGGCGCGGGGTGACGCGATACCCCATTCCCGGCAGCCTGGTCTATGCGGCAACTTCGGCCGACCTCCGGCAGATTTATGCTGCCGATGACCGCCCGCACATTGACATCGGTACCATTTACCCGACCAAAGATACGCGCGCTGCGCTCTACATGGATCCGATGCTGGGCAAGCATTTCGCGCTGCTCGGCTCGACGGGTACGGGCAAATCGACGTCGGCCGCGCTAATCCTTCACAAGATTATCGAAAGGGCACCCGAAGGCCATGTCGTGATGATTGATCCGCACGGCGAATATTCTGCCGCCTTCAAGGGACAGGGCGCGCTGTTCGACGTCGATAATCTCGCGATGCCCTATTGGCTGCTCAATTTTGAGGAACATTGTGAGGTTTTCGTTACCTCCGAAGGCAAGGATCGGCAGATGGATTGCGACATTTTGTCGCGCTGCCTGCTCCAAGCGCGGTCACGCAACAAGGCGGCAGAAAATGTCTCCAAGCTGACGGTGGACAGCCCGGTGCCCTACCTGCTTTCCGACCTCCTCAACATCATCCAGACCGAAATGGGCAAACTCGACAAGGCAACATCCACCGCGCCCTTCATGCGCCTCAAAAGCAAGATAGAAGAATTGCGGGCTGATCCGCGTTATAATTTCATGTTTTCGTGCATGCTCGTTGGCGACACGATGGCCAGTTTTCTGACCAAGATTTTCCGACTGCCTGCCGATGGTCGGCCGATCTCGATAATCGATGTTTCGGGCGTCCCGTCCGACGTTGTGCGCGTCGTTGTCGCGGTGCTGGCGCGCATGGTGTTCGATTATGCCATCTGGTCGCGCGACGAACCGCAGCGGCCCATCCTGCTCGTCTGTGAAGAGGCGCACCGTTACGTCCCCAATGAACGCAACGCCGATGGTTCATCGGTCGGGCGCATCCTGTCGCGTATTGCCAAAGAAGGCCGCAAATATGGCGTCTCACTCGGCCTGATTACCCAGCGGCCATCCGATTTGGCCGAAGGGGTGCTCAGTCAGTGCGGCACGATCATCGCGATGCGGCTTAACAATGAACGCGACCAGAATTTCGTCCGGGCAGCGATGCCGGAGGGGTCGCGCGGCTTCATCGATTCGATCGCCGCGCTGCGCAACCGCGAATGCGTCATCTGCGGTGAGGGTGTTTCAATCCCCGTTCGTGTCATGCTCGACACGCTGGCGGAGGACAAGCGCCCGGCATCGACTGACCCGCTATTTTCCAGCCTGTGGCGCAATAGCGGCGGAGAGGCAGAGGTTGTCGAACGGGTGGTTCGCCGCTGGCGCAGTCAGGGGCGCTGAGCGCCACCAAATAGCCCAATGCATAGCCATTTAACCCCCTAGGGGGCTGGTTATTTAATCATATATTTCAGTATATTACTGACGAACTGGTGCGCCACTGCGTAGATATTCATCACGCACATTGCCCGACTGATTGAGTCGGGGGTCGGCATATTGCGGACGGGCCGCTGGTGCCACCGGCGGAGCATTCACCGCGCCAACCGGCCCCGCTGCTCCCCCCGTGCCGGCTGCACCAGCCGCGACCGGCGCGCCCGTTGCAAGTCCCGCGCGCCCTGCCGCTGCAATTGCCGCCATAGTCGCTGCATCGGCATTGCCCGCAACGCCCGGCAGCGCCGGGGTGATGGCCGGATTGGCCCGCCCGGCGCGCGCCGCCAATTGCGCCGCGATCGGCAAATACGGCCCTGGCATCGGCTCCACCCCGGCATAGGGGCGGGAGAAGGCGGCCGGTTGTCCCCAACGACCACGCCAGCGGTGGAAAATATGCGCGCCGATGACGTTGGTCATGGCGAGAGTGCGCCCCCACGACGGCCAGACGGCGAGCGTATGATAATGGGTGGCGAGGCCAACGGCGGGCATCGTCCGCCCGGCGAGCGCCTCTGCCGCGATGCGGCTCGCCCTGTCCCACACGCCGCGCACTGGCTGGCGCGCCATCGACCCGTCGCAGGCAAAGGTGAATTGGCACACAATCGCGCGGTTCGACCCCTGAAAAACCACACCGCACACGCTGCCCGGAAAGCTGGGGTGGCGCACGC
>CAUJJQ010000242.1 GCA_963205285.1 Pseudomonadota bacterium
ATAGAGCGATATTGGCTGATCGACGCGGTCGGCAACGCTGAACGGCATCACCTTATTATTGCCATAGACGGAGGAGGAGGAGGCATAGACCATATGTTCCACCCCGCGATGGCGCGCGATTTCCAGCATGTTGACATGACCGACAAGGTTGGATTGCACATAGGCGTGCGGGTTTTCTATCGAATATCGCACCCCCGCTTGCGCGCCCAGATGGACGATGGCGTCGAATTTTTCACCGGCCAATGCGGTTTCGAGCGCGCGCATGTCGGCAAAATCGACATGGAGAAAACGGAAATTGTCGCCGCCCAGCGCGGTGAGGCGCGCCAGCCGGTCGCGTTTCAACTGCACCGAATAATAATCATTGATATTGTCGATGCCGATAACCCGGTCGCCGCGTTCGATCAGCTTGACGGCGAGACTGCTTCCGATGAAACCGGCAACACCGGTGACGATGATATTTTTGCTCATAACGCTGCTTACAATGTCCAGACGCGGGTAGGAAAGGCACCAACATCGATGCCCAGCGCATTCTTAAGGTCAACGAAAATGCCCTTTGGCGTAACAAATTTCGCCAATGCATCGGCCCCCATATTCAAATAGGCGTCGTGCGGCACGGCGAGCAACACCAGATCAAATTGTCCCTGCGGCGCGTCGATCAGCGACAGGCCATATTCGTGCATCGCCTCGGCCGGGTCGGCCAGCGGGTCATGGACGCTGATCTTATGTCCGCGCTGCGCCAATGCGGTGACAACATCCGCCACCTTGCTGTTGCGCAAATCGGGGACATTTTCCTTGAACGTCAGGCCCAGCACCAGCACCGACCCACCGCGATTGTCGCGCGCGGCGTGCAGCCGGTCGGCCAGCCAGTCGGCCATACCATCATTGGTCGCGCGCCCCGACAAAATCACCTTGGGATCATGCCCCATTTCGGCTGCCCGATGCGCGAGGTAATAGGGGTCAACGCCGATGCAATGGCCGCCGACCAGCCCCGGCGCAAAGGGCAGGAAATTCCATTTGGTGCGCGCGGCGGCCAGAATATCCCAGATCGACAGCCCCAAAAGCCCCGAAATCTGCGCCACTTCGTTCATAAAGGCGATGTTGATGTCGCGCTGTGCATTTTCGATGACCTTGGCCGCTTCGGCGACCTTTATCGACGCCGCGCGGTGGACCCCGCCGCTGGTAATCCGGCCATATAGGTCGGCGAGCGCGTCCAATGTTTCGGCATCCCCGCCCGCCACCACTTTGGTGATTTTATCGACGCTATGCACCTTGTCGCCGGGGTTGATGCGTTCGGGCGAATAGCCCAGCGTAAAGTCGCGCCCGCAACTCAGCCCCGATGCGGCGGCGAGCGCGGGGCCGCACAAATCCTCCGTCACGCCGGGATAGACCGTCGATTCATAAACGATAATCGGGCGCTTTTTGGCATGGAGCATTGTGCCCACCGTCTTGCTGGCGGCAAGGACGAGCGACAGGTCGGGGCGATTGCCCGCATCAATCGGCGTCGGCACGGTGACGATATAGACATCTGCTGGCGGACATTGGGCAGGGTCGGCGGTGAGGTGGAGCGGTGCGTCGGCCAGCGCGTCGGCGCTCAATTCCCCCGTGCGGTCATGCCCGCTGCGCAATTCATCGATACGCGCGACATCAATGTCCAATCCCCAGACAGTGAAATGGCGCGACAGCGCGGCGGCAAGCGGCAGGCCGACATAACCCAGACCAACAACGATGATATTCTGGACTTGGCGCGGCACGCAATTTCCTGACTTTGGCTTTGATTGACAGCCGCCGTAGCAGCTTTGGCTTTGCGTCCCCTTAACGGCGCATCACAAAATATAGCGCGACAGGTCGGCGCTTTTGGCGATGCCCGCCAAACGCTGTTCGACATAGGCCGCATCGATGTTGACGGTTTCGCCGCCGCGATCTTCGGCGGAAAAGCTGATTTCTTCGAGCAGTCGTTCGAGCAGGGTCTGCAGGCGGCGCGCGCCGATATTTTCAACGCTGGCATTCACCTCTGCCGCGATGCGCGCGATGGCGGCCAGCGCGTCATCGGCAAAGTGGAGCGTTACGCCCTCGGTTGCCAGCAAGGCGGCATATTGGGCGGGCAGCGCGGCGCGCGTGTCGCGCAAAATGCGCAGAAAATCATCCTCCGTCAGCGCGCTTAATTCGACGCGGATCGGCAGGCGGCCCTGCAATTCGGGTAGCAGATCGCTGGGTTTGGCGATGTGAAATGCGCCCGATGCGATGAATAAAATATGGTCGGTTTTGATGGGGCCATATTTGGTGGCGACCGTCGTCCCCTCTATCAACGGCAGCAAATCGCGCTGCACCCCTTCGCGGCTGACCGAACCGCCGCGCACATCGCTGGTGGCGATTTTGTCAATTTCGTCCAGAAAAACAATGCCGTTACTTTCTGCATCGGCAATGGCGATGCGCGCCACATCATCCTGGTCGAGGCGCTTTTCCTCCTCCTCCTCCAGCAGTTTTTTCCACGCATCATGGAGTTTCAATTTGCGTTTTTTGCGCGGAGCACCGCCGCCAAAAGCCTTGCCGAACATTTCGCCGATATTGATGACGCTGCCCGGCTGCCCCGGCACTTCAAAGGGCATTTTGGGGGCTTCGGCCACCTCTATCTCCACCTCACTATCGTTCAGCGAGCCTTCTTCGAACCGCTGGCGAAACGACAGGCGGGTGGCGGCGCTCGCTTCCTTGCCGGTCAATGCATCGAGCAGCCTTTCCATCGCCGCATCGCTGGCGATCGCGCTGACCGCGCTGCGCCGGCGTTCGCGTTCGAGCCTGACAGCTTCTTCCACCAGATCGCGGACAATTTGTTCCACGTCGCGCCCGACATAGCCAACTTCGGTGAATTTGGTGGCTTCAACCTTGATAAAGGGGGCGTCGGCCAATTTGGCTAGGCGGCGGCTGATTTCGGTTTTGCCGCAACCGGTCGGCCCGATCATCAGGATATTTTTGGGCGTTACCTCATCACGCAGGTCAGCGGGCAGCCGTTGCCGCCGCCAGCGGTTGCGCATTGCGACCGCCACCGCGCGCTTGGCATCATCCTGCCCAATAATATGTTGGTCCAGCGCGGTGACAATCGCTTTGGGGGTCAGGGCGTCGTTCATTTCGGGCCTTTGGTCATTTTCAAAAAATGGCGGAAAACTGCGCAGCTTCACGCGTAATTTCCATCAAACCTCTATGGTTTCGATGGTGAATTGATCATTGGTATAAACGCAGATGTCGGCGGCAATCATCATCGCCCGGCGTGCCAGCTTTTCGGCGTCGGCTTCATATTCGGTGAGCGCGCGAGCGGCGGCATAGGCAAAATTGCCGCCCGAACCGATGGCGGTCACCCCATGCGCGGGTTCGAGCACATCGCCATTGCCGGTGAGGACGAGTGTCACCTCTATATCCGCGACGATCATCATCGCCTCCAGATTGCGCAGATATTTGTCGGTGCGCCAATCCTTGGCCAGTTCAACCGCCGCGCGCATCAATTTGCCGCCATGCGCCTCCAGCTTTTTTTCGAGCCGTTCAAACAGGGTAAAGGCATCCGCCGTCGCCCCCGCGAACCCCGCAATCACGCTGCCGTCATGCAGGCGGCGCACCTTGCGCGCATTGGGTTTCATCACCGTCTGGCCCATCGAAACCTGACCATCCCCGATGATGACGATTTTCTGGGGCGTGCGCACCGCCAATATGGTGGTGCCGTGCCACGGCGCTTTGCTGTCACTCATGGGTCAGATATGGGAAGTGGTAGCGCGGTGTGCAAGCGTCCTATTTGCGCAATTCGGCTATGCGTTTCACTTCCTGTGCGCGGTCGCGCGGGATGATGAGTATCTCATCCCCCTCGGCAATCACCACCAGATTATCGATGCCCAGAACGGAGATGCGCTGCCCGCTCCCCGCGCGCAGCAAATTGCCCGCCGCATCCAGTGCCAGCACATCGCCTACCAGCGCATTGCCGGCGCCATCCTGGGGGAGGAGGCTGTGCATCGCCTCCCACCCGCCGACATCCGACCAGCCGGGGTTGACCGCCGCGACGACCAAATTTTCCGCCCCCTCCATCACCGCATAATCGATCGATTCGGACGGGCAGGCGGCAAAGGCCGCCGCATCGGGGCGCAGCATCGCGCCTTCGCCATGCATTTGGGCGGTGCTGCGCACCACCGCATCGGCAATATCGCCGCGTTGACGCGCCAGTTCGTGCAAATAATCGCTCCCGCGCATCAGGAAAATCCCGGC
>CAUJJQ010000243.1 GCA_963205285.1 Pseudomonadota bacterium
CCGATGTCAGCGCGCCAACATACACCTACCTCATCAACGGGCGCGGCGCGCGGGAGGGGATGGAGTTTGCCTTTGCGCGCGGGGAAAGGGTGCGGCTGCGCATCATCAACGCGTCGTCGCAAAGCTTTTTCAATTTCCGCATCCCCGGCCTCGCCATGCAGGTCATCGCCGCCGACGGGCAGAATGTTGAGCCGGTGATGGTCGATGAATTTCAGATCGGCACCGCCGAAACATATGATGTGATTGTGACCCCTGGCGGGGCAGATGCTTATGCGATTGTTGCTGAATCGATGGATCGTTCGGGCATGGCCGTCGCCATGCTGGCCGCCGCGCCCGGTGCACGCGCAGAGGTGCCGCCACTGCGCTCACCCCCGCTGCTCACCATGGCCGACATGGGAATGAACCATGGCGCGATGGATCATGGCGATATGGATATGGGCGATATGGCTGGCATGGACCATGGCGCGCATGGCGGCGGCGCTGCTGCCCCCCCGCCCGCTGCCAACAGCGAAATGGCCAGCATGGATATGGGCGGCATGAATATGCGTGATCGCCGCCTGCTGCCCCCCGATGTCGCATTCGGTCCGGGGGTCGATATGGTGTCGATGACCCCTGTCGATAAAATGGGGGATCCGGGGCTGGGCCTGCGCGATGTCCCGCACCGCGTGCTCAATTACCGCATGTTGGTGGCGCGCGGGGCGAATGGGGATGTGCGTGTCCCCACCCGACTGCTCGAACTCCACCTCACCGGCAATATGGAACGATATATGTGGTCGTTTGATGGGCGGATGTTTTCGGCGGTCAGCGACGTGCCGGTGCGTTTTGCGTGGAACGAACGGGTGCGGGTAAAGCTGGTCAATGACACGATGATGGCGCACCCCATCCACCTGCACGGCATGTTTTTCGAACTGGTCAACGGGCAGGATGCGGCGCGCCAGCCGCGCAAACACACGCTGATTGTCCAACCGGGGGCGAGCGCGCAATTCGACCTCAGCGCCAATGAACCGGGCGACTGGGCGTTCCACTGCCACTTGCTCTACCATATGCATGGCGGGATGATGCAGATTGTCAGCGTGATGGGGCCGGGGGCATGATGGCCGCGCGCTATATGCTCGCCGCGCTGTTGATGGGCAGCGCCGTGCCGGTTGTGGCGCAAGATCATGGCGGGCATGGCGGGCATGCGATGCCGATGCCAGCGCCAGCGCCAACGCCAACGCCTGTTGGTCCGCATGCGGGCCATGCGATGCCAACGCCTACGCCAGCGCCTACGCCGATGGATCATAGCCAGATGAACCATGGCCAGATGAACCACTCCATGCATGGTGCAATGGGCGATGCTTCCGCGCCAACCAGCGAAACGCCGCCGCCACCTGCTGCTGGGTCGGGGCCGCCGCGCGCGGCCGATGCCAGTTGGGGGGCGGATGTGATGCGCGCATCACGCGACGAATTGCGCCGTCACCATGGCGATTTCCCCAATTTCTGGCTGGGGGTTGACCGGGCGGAACTGCATTTAGGCGACGGGCGAGCCGCCTATGCGTGGGATGCGGATGCTTTTTATGGCACGCCGACCCGGCGGCTGTGGCTGAAGTCGGAGGGGGAGGGGCGTTTTGGCGATGCCACCGAACATGCAGAGGTGCAGGCGCTATATTCGCGCGCCATATCGCCCTTTTTTGATGTGCAAATGGGCGTGCGACAGGATTTTGCCGGGCCGGACACCAGCTATGCGGTGATCGGCGTGCAGGGGCTGGCCCCCTATATGTTTGATGTTGATGCAGCGATTTTCCTGTCCCATCGGGGTGATGTGACCGCGCGGGTGGAGGCAGAGGTGGACCAGCGCATTACCCAGCGCATCATCCTCCAACCACGGTTGGAGGCGACATTTGCCGCGCAGGATGTGCCACAATTGGGGATCGGCGCAGGGGTTGATCATGTGACAATCGGCCTGCGGCTACGCTATGAAATCGCGCGCGAATTTGCCCCCTATGTCGGGGTCGAACAAAGCTGGCGCATCGGCCAAAGCGCCGATTTTGCCCGCGCGGCAGGCGAAAAACCGCACGCAACCGCACTGGTTATGGGGATGAAATTCTGGTTTTAGGGGGCGGCAAGTCGCCTGTCGCGCCACGCACCAATGCCTTCATTCAGGGCAATGCGATGGGCACCGACTTTGCACGCAGCATGACCGTTTCCGGTATCAATCGGTACGCGCAATGGTTGCTTACACATTTTGATGCGCTGAAGGTGGATAGGGCGGGTAGCGGCATGGCGCTGCTATCCGCCCAATGGATCCGTTCACTCCTAAATCACTTCCCAAGCAGGCGCCGCACCGCTCGTGCAACCCAGTCAAGTTCCTTATCCCTCGGATTGTTATATCGCCCTGAGTGCACATGCCTACCGCGGCGCCTTCTTTCGGCCAACCGCCCAGCATCGACTTCATCATCTGACCAATTGCGCGCCCAAATAATTCGCCCGCCCTTGATCCAATAGTGCGAACGGCAGGGCAGCGACCAATTGCCGATGGAAGGCCGAAGCGATGGCTTGCCGCGCTCGCTCCTGAAACTCCATTCGGTCGGACCTAGCGGGGTATAAACCAAATTGCCGCAACCGCATGCGCAGCGATGGCAGGCAATTTCATACTCCTCGCTGACATAGAAGACGCCGGGTGCAAACTGCTCAGGCATATCCTCCACCAATTCTAAGCGCAGGCCTACCTCAGCCATTCGTGTCATCCTCGTCGCCATCATCTTTATGGCAGACTGTCGAACTGTCGGCTACATCAAACAGCAAAAATGGTGGAGCCTCGTCATCGATGAAAAAGCCAAATTGGCGCTTGAACTGTATGACAGCGAGGCAGGCATTGAGCGCGTTCAGCTCAGCGATTTGGATGTTGCCCGAATACACATCATCCGCAGCGTCCTTGATCGGCAACTTGCCCGTGTCGATGAGTTCATTCCACTCCCCACGCATAACGAGGGTCGTCCGAACAAGGCCCATCAAGCCCGTGTCGGTGCGCGATAGCCCCATGCCGACGTCAACAAATGGGATGCCTAAATCCATCAGCGCGCGGGTGATTGCCATGCGCGCTTCGCCATTATCGACGCAGACGAAAACGAAGTGACTGCCGATGATCTGCTCATAGTCATCCGCCATGATCCGAATGGGGAAAGGGCGGATGTTGCGGTGGAAGGTGCCGTAATGCTCGGCGAAAACCTCCACTTTAAGACGATTGAAGTCAGCCTCTGTCGTGCTTCCGGGCCTGCGGTAGGCGTTGTGAACGTAGAACTTGTCATCATCAAAGAGACGAATCTCAGCCACTGGCATTTTGGCGACAAAGTCCAGCACATAGCCGCCCGTTCCGCCTAACCCGATGATCGAAACAGTCAGACTCTCGAAGGGCCGATTTAGGTCGAATATGCCCGCGCGGCTCGACATCGAATCGGTAAAATGAAACGGCGACGCAGCGTCATCCGATTTCACCTCAATGTAGCTCCTGGGGCTGACACTCGGATCGACGGCCATTGCTGGGCCGGACACTATGTTCGCGTAGCTTTCCATCTTGGCATAGAAGTCGGGGAAGCCTTCAGCCGGTTTA
>CAUJJQ010000244.1 GCA_963205285.1 Pseudomonadota bacterium
AGAGCCAGTCGCTGTCAAAACTGATGAGGCAAAATCGCGTGCGCGTGCCGCGAAATGCATGGGCGAGGTGCCCGCCAAACTCCTCCGCCAGGTCGAAATAATCGATGGCGCGGGTGATATAGAGGTAGCTGTTGGCATCGAACCTGTCGGTAAAGCTGAGCCCCTGATGCCGCAGATAGGATTCAACCTGAAAATCTGCATCAAAACCAAAGCTTTTGGCGTCACGCCCCTGCAGGCGGCGACCAAATTTTTCGGTCAGCCCATGTTCGGATAAATAGGTGATGTGCGCAGCCATCCGCGCCACCGCCAGCCCGGCATCGGGTGCCTGCCCATCCGCATAATAACTGCCATGCCGCCAGTTTGGATCGGCCATAATTGCCTGTCGTCCAACTTCATGAAAGGCTATATTTTGTGCGCTGTGTCGCGCGGTGGAGGCGATGATCAGCGCCGCGCCGACCCGCGTCGGGAAATGCGCTGCCCAGGCGAGCGCCTGCATCCCCCCCATCGACCCGCCGACCACCGCATAGAGTTTTTCGATGCCCAGATGGTCCATCAGCAAGGCCTGGCTGCGCGCCATGTCCGAAATGGTCACGACCGGAAAGCGCATCGCCCAGGGCGCACCATCCGCCGCCGGGGTTTCCGGCCCGCTGCTGCCCATACAACCGCCGATTGCATTGGCGGCGATGACGCAAAAACGGTTGGTATCAATCGGCTTGCCCGGCCCGACCATCCGCGCCCACCAGCCGGGTTTGCCGGTCTTTGGGTGGGTGGATGCGACATGCTGATCGCCGGTCAGTGCATGGCAGATTAAAATCGCATTGCTTTTGTCGGGGTTCAGCGTGCCATAGCTTTCATAGGCCAGCGTGACCGGCGATAAAATCTGCCCGCAATCCAGCTTTAACTGGGCGGGGAGGGTCACCTGTCGATCTAGGCCAAAGCGGGCATCATCGGGCATCGCAGCGGGTGGATAGGGGCAAGCCGCCATATCGGCAAGGGGGGTGATGACCGCCATGTAATATGCTTGGTCCTGCTGCTTGCCGCCCCGCTTGCCGCCATGTGGGGAAAGGACTATGCGCCGTGCCACTATGACAAACTCTCCCCAGCCTGCCACCCCATCCGCACCAAAGCCCAACGACTGGGTGATGGGCATTGCCCCCTATGTCCCCGGCCGTGCGAGCGCGGATGATGGCCGCCCGGTGGCCAAATTATCATCGAACGAAAATCCGCTGGGGTGCAGCCCGCAGGCGCGCGACGCCTTTGTTCAGGCGCGCGACCTGTCACGCTATCCCGACCCGTCGGCAACCGCATTGCGCGAAGCGCTGGCCGATGCGCATGGGTTGGACCCGGCGCGGATCATCTGTGGCACCGGGTCGGACGAACTGCTCCACCTCGCCGCCGGCGCCTTTGCCGGACCGGGGGATGAGATTATCTATGTCCGCTATGGCTTTGCGGTTTACGACATTGCCGCCCGTCGCGTCGGCGCGACCCCAGTTATCGCCCCCGATGCCGCTTATGGCACCGATGTCGATGCCATTTTGGCAGCGATTACCGACAAAACCCGCGTCATTTACGTCGCCAACCCCAATAATCCGACCGGCACGCTGATGACGGCGGCGGATGTGACGCGGCTCCACGCCGGGTTGCGCAGCGACATTTTGCTGGTGCTCGATCAGGCATATGCCGAATATCTCGAACCCGGCGAAGATGACGGCGGCATCGCCATTGCCCGCAATGCGGCCAATATATTCGTCACCCGCACCTTTTCCAAAATCTATGGGCTTGCTGCAGAACGCATTGGCTGGGGCTATGCCGCGCCCGCGATCATCGATGCGCTGCACCGCATCCGCGCGCCGTTCAACGTCACCAATGCCGGACAGCGCGCCGCGCTTGCCGCCCTGGCGGACAAGGGCTTTGTTGACCAAAGCCGCGAACATAACGCCCATTGGCGGCAATGGTTGGCGAAGGAAGTGGAGGGGCTGGGCAATCACGGTATCAGCATCGTTCCATCGGCGACCAATTTCCTGCTGATCCTATTCGAAGGCGCGCTGTCAGCCGAAGATGCCTATAAAGCACTGACAATGGCGGGCTTTATGACCCGCTGGCTGCCCAATCAGGGGCTGCCCCATGCGCTGCGCATTTCGATCGGCACCGCCGAAGAAATGCAGGGCCTCGCCGCCGCTCTGCGCCGGATTGTCACCGGCGAATGACCCGAAAAAGCGCCCGATGACCGCAGCCGACCCCAAAACCACGCCCGAACGCGTCGCCATGATCGGGTTGGGGCTGCTCGGGTCATCGCTGGCGCGCGCCATTGCCGCCCATCTGCCCGATGTGATCGTCAACGGTTATGACGCAGACGCCGACGTGCGCGCACGTTGCGCGGCGATCAATCTGTGCGATCACCTCCATGCAACCCCCGCAGCGGCGGTTGCCGATGCCGATCTGGTGCTCCTTTGCGTGCCAGTCGGCGCGATGGGGGATGCGGCACGCGCCATCGCGCCTGCGCTGTTGCCCGATGCCGTCATTTCCGATGTCGGTTCATCCAAAGCGAGCGTGCTCGCCCAATTGCAGGCCGCGCTGCCGCTGCATGACGTCATTCCCGCCCACCCTGTCGCCGGCACCGAAAAGAGCGGCCCGGAAGCCGGCTTTGCCAGCCTGTTTCACCAGCGTTGGTGCATTTTAAC
>CAUJJQ010000245.1 GCA_963205285.1 Pseudomonadota bacterium
GGCTGTTGATCACCACCGAAGCGGCGGTCAGCGAACTGCCCGAAGACAAGCCTTCGATGCCTGCAATGCCGGGCGGCGGTATGGGCGGGATGGATTTTTAATCCATCAGACTCTATGAATATGGATTTTTAATCCATCAGACTTTCTGAATATGGATTTTTAATCCATTCGGGTTCGAGTTGAGAGACGGGGTCGGTGGCAGCACCGGCCCCTTTTCTTTTGCCTGTTGGACGTCCATCTATGGCTGCGGAGGTTGGACGATGCGCAACAAGGCAATCACTTTGGGCGGGCTGGCGGCGTTGCTGGTTTTAATCCAGCTAATCAATATGTTGCTTGGCGGCAGGCTCGCGCAATTTGGTATCCACCCGCGCGATATGGGCAGTGCCTACACCATTTTGACCGCACCGTTGATCCATGGTGACTGGACGCATCTGGGCAATAATTTGCTGGCACTGCTGCCGCTCGCCGCCCTCTCCATGGCCGATGGACTGCGCCGCTTTGCCATTGTCAGTGCCATCATCCTCCTGCTGGGTGGCGCGTTGGTCTGGCTCTTGGGCCGTCATGCGCTCCACATTGGGGCGAGCGGCTGGATTTTCGGTCTGTGGAGCTATGTTATCGCGCGCGGCTGGTTTGAACGAGCGGCGCGCGCCATCTTGCTCAGCCTGTTGGTGCTCCTCGTCTATGGCTCGATGATCTGGGGGGTGCTGCCGACCGATGCGCGCATCAGCTTTGAATCGCATCTGTTTGGCGCACTGGCAGGCGTCGTCGCTGCCTTTGTCGTGCGCCGCCCCCGACAGGAAGTCGCCGCACCCGCCAACAACGCCCCTAAATTTTGGGCATAGTCGCCAGCGCGTCCGCCATACGGGCCGCGGCGGCGTCATAGACGCGCGATTGGAGCTGCGCCAATACAGGCGCAGGCGCACTGTCGGGGTGGCCCCCAGTAAAGGGTGGCTGCGGGTCATATTCGAGCGCCAGTTGAATGGTGCGCGCCACATCCTCCCCCGCTTCGCGCGCGATCAATGTCAGCGCAAAATCCATCCCGCTGGTTACCCCGCCAGCGGTGATGATATGCCCATCCTCCACCACGCGACCAGCCGTCGGATTGGCACCGACCATTGGCAGCAAATGGCGATAGGCCCAGTGCGTCGTCGCGCGCTTGCCGGATAGCAGGCCCGCACCGCCGAGCAGAAAAGCGCCGGTGCAGACGGCCGTTACCCAGCGCGCCGATGCGGCTTGACGGGCGAGAAATTCCAGCATTGCCGGATCGTGCAGCGTCGCTGTCACGCCATGGCCGCCGGGCACGCATAATATGTCGGCTTGAGCACAATCGGCAAAGCCTGTCGTCGGCAACAGGCTGAGCGCGCTGTCCGTCGCAACTGGAGCCATATCCGCAGCCGCGATGTGGATTTGCGCACCCGGCAGGCGTGACAGAAATTGCAACGGACCGGTAAAATCCAGCTGCGTCACCCCGGCGAACAGTGGAAAGACGATGTGGGTAGGCGACATATCGGACATGGGCAGGTTCCGGTCCATTTACAGCAAAAAGGGGTCGTCGGCGCGAACCAACGACCCCCGTTTGAACGAAAAAGCGGCCGAAGCTTACTTCTTCATTTCTTGGCCAGCGGCCTGCATGGCGGCACCGCCCTTGTCCATCGCTTCGCCCGCTGCTTGACGTGCAGCATCGCCAGCCGCACCGGCGGCATTGCCCGCAGCGGTCGTCGCAGCACCTGCAGCTGCGCCGGTGGCATCTACGCCTGCCGCAGCAGCATCGGTGGTGGCTTGCGCGGCGTCGGTCGCAGCCGAAGCGGCGGCATCACCCGTTGCAGCAGCAGCATCGCCCGCCGCATTGGCAGCGTCGGCAGCAGCATTTTCAGTTTTGGAGGAGCAGCCAGCCAGCGACAGGCCGGCAACCGCAGCAACGATCAGCAATTTCTTCATCGATAGATTCCCTTGCAGTCCCATAGAATATACACAGCCCAAGCTGCGTAAAAGGGTCGACGACTCCAAATCGGGGGACAGTCGCACAATCCCTTCGTGTACAGCTTCCCCATTCCTTGCCAATTTGCAAGGGCGCGCGATGTTCCGCGCGCTAATCGCCGCAATTCAGGGGCGTCTTGCCGCCATATCGGCGTCAAGCCGTTGCGTGACATCGGCTTCGAGCGCCGCTGCGTCCGCCGCACCTGGTGTAGTGGCCCTGCTGTCGAGTCGCGTGGCGGCGGCTTCGAGCTTGTCATGTTCGCCCGCAGTCAAGCCATCTGCGCGCGGTGTATCCGACGCCGAACAGGCAGCGACCATCAGCAGGGCGAAGGGCAAAATATATCTCTGCATAGAGTGCTTATGCCATAAACGAAAAGGGCCGCCACCCAAAGGTGACGACCCCTTCCTTAAACGCTTTGCAGCGTCCGAAGCTTACTTCGCCGGAGCGTCAGTAGCCGGAGCAGCAGCCGGAGCAGCGGCATCAGCCGGAGCAGCAGCCGGAGCAGCAGCGTCAGCAGCCGGAGCAGCGGCGTCAGCAGCCGGAGCCATCGCGTCAGCAGCCGGAGCGGCAGCGTCGGTCGATTCGGTGGTTTCAGCAGCCGGCTGCGAGCAGGCGGTCAGCGCGAGACCCGAAGCGAGAACAAGCGAAAGAGCAATCTTTTTCATGTGGGACACCCCTCTAAGCAAATCGTAGCTGCCATCGGTTCACTGCGACATGCAGGGCCGTGGGGCAACGGGCGGCGATTTAGTGCTTCCCGACGAAGGGTGCAACGGCTTTCATACATTTTTCTACGTTATTTTTTTGACCCTGTGCCTGTCGCCGCGCCACCAGACGATATTTCAAGCAATTTGGTAGGGTTTTATGTCATTGCTGTCGATTGACCTCATATAAAGATGTCTTTATATGATTGCCGATGGACAGCGCGATAGCCTCCACCGCCATTGCTGCGACGGTCGATGATTCGGCGGTGCCGCCTTTTGGCTTGGTCGATTTATTTCGCGCGGTGAATGACCCGACGCGGCTGCGCATATTATTGTTGCTGCGTCGCTTTGAACTAGCAATCGGCGAACTGGCGATATTGCTAAACCAGAGCCAGCCGCGGGTGTCGCGCCATGTTCGCCTGCTCGAAGAAGCCGGTCTCGCCGAACGACGCAAGGAAGGGAGCTGGGTTTTCGTCCGTTTGATGCGCGGCGAACGCATCGATGCGCTATTTGCCTTGGTCGATGCGGTGGCAATGTCTAGCGATGAGGGGCGTTTCATCCAGCAGGATTCGGCGCGCCTGCAGGCGGTGCGTGCCGAACGTGAAGCGGCGGCGACGCGCTATTTCGCCAATCATGCCAATGAATGGGACGCTATCCGGTCGCTCCATGTCGCTGAAGAGGAAGTCGAGCGTGCGATCCTTGCCATCATGCGCAACCGCCGGGTCGGCCATTTGCTCGACGTTGGTACCGGTACAGGGCGCATGGCGGCCATATTGGGGCCAACGGCCAGCAGGGTCAGCACGCTTGACCGCAGCCCGGAAATGTTGCGTATCGCGCGTTCGCACTTGGCCGACACAATCCCCAATGCAGAGTTTCTGACCGGTGATTTTTTGTCGCTGCCGTTTCCCGATGGCAGCATTGATACGGTGATCATGCATCAAGTGTTGCATTTCGCCGCAACGCCGGGAGCGGTCATTGCAGAGGCGTCGCGCGTGCTCGCCCCATCGGGGCATTTGTTGATCGTCGACTTTGCGTCGCATGACCGCGAAGATTTGCGCCGCGATGCTGCGCATGTCCGGCTGGGCTTTTCCGACGGGCAGATTCGCGGTTGGTTTTCGAGCGCCGGGATTATTGCAGAACTGACCGAGGCTCTGTCAGGTGGCGAACTTACCGTGAAAATCTGGCTCGGCAGACGGCGCAGTGACGCCAACCCACCACGCAAAACAAGCTGAACCAAAAGATAATAGGCCAAATGATAATAGGATAGCATATGACTGACACGCCGACCCCAACCAAGCCTCTGTTCGCTGACCTGTCGGGCGATGTGGCAGTCAGTTTTGAATTTTTCCCGCCCAAGACAGAGGTGATGCACCAGCAATTGTGGCAGTCGATCGAAAGGCTGGCCCCTTTTGGCCCGCGATTCGTTTCGGTCACCTATGGCGCGGGCGGTTCGACGCGTGAACGCACCCACGCTACGGTTGCGCGCATTGCCGCCGAAACGCCGATTGCAGCAGCGGCGCACCTGACCTGTGTCGATGCAACGCGCGATGATATTCGCGCGGTGGCAGAGGCATATTGGGAAGCAGGGGTGCGCCATATCGTTGCCCTGCGCGGCGACCCGTCCGTCAAGGGGGAGCAGTATCGCCCGCACCCGCAAGGCTATGCCAATGCGGTCGAGCTGGTCGCGGGGCTGCGCGACATTGCGCCGTTTGAAATTTCGGTTAGCGCCTATCCCGAAACCCACCCAGATGCCGGGTCGGCGGCTGCGGATCTCGACAATCTGAAGCGAAAGCTCGACGCGGGGGCGAGCCGCGCAATCACCCAGTTTTTCTTTGCGCCCGAAACCTTCTTTCGTTTCCGAGATGCGGTTGCCGCAGCGGGTATAGATGCCGAAATTGTGCCCGGTATTATGCCGATCACCAATTTTGCAGGGATAGAACGGATGTCGGCGATGTGCGGCACGAATGTGCCCGATTGGCTGCGCAAGCTGTTTGCTGGGCTGGAGGATAGCCCCGACGCCCGCCAACTTGTCGCCGCCAGCGCGGCGGCGGAGCTATGCCTCAAATTATATGAGGGCGGGGTGCGCGATTTCCATTTCTATACGCTCAATCGCGCCGAACTCACCTTTGCAGTGTGCCATATGCTGGGGCTACGCCCGGCAAATATTGTGGGAGCGGTGGCATGAGCGACAATGTGAGCGCGCGTCAGGCGCTAATGGATGCGGCAAAGCAACGCATCCTCCTCACCGATGGGGCATGGGGCACGCAAATCCAGAACTATCGCCTTGGGGAAGCTGACTTTGCCGGCGACCTTGGTCTGCTGCGCGATCAAAAGGGCAATAATGATATATTGGCGATCACCAAGCCGCTGGTGGTCGAAGAAATCGCCCGCGCCTACCTCGACGCAGGGTCGGACATTATTTCGACCAACACATTCTCGTCCACCTCGATCAGTCAAGGGGACTATGGGGCGGAGGCGATCGTCCGCGACCTCAATATCGCCAATGCGCGCATCACCCGGCGGGTGGCGGATGAGTTTGCCGCCCGCGATGGTCGTCGCCGCTTTGTTGCGGGTGCGGTCGGTCCAACTAATAAGACGCTGTCTCTTTCGCCTGACGTCAATGACCCGGGCTATCGTGAAGTGGATTTTGACCAGCTCAAGGCGGTTTATGCGCAGCAGATTGATGCGTTGGTCGAGGGCGGGGTCGATTTCATCCTCATCGAAACGATATTCGACACGCTAAATGCCAAGGCGGGGATATTTGCGGTGCTCGACGTGGCGGCGGCGCGCGGTATTGATTTGCCAATCATGCTGTCGATGACGCTGACCGACCTTTCGGGGCGTAATTTGTCGGGGCATAGTGTGGAGGCTTTTTGGTATGCGGTGCGCCATGCAAAGCCGCTGACCGTCGGGCTGAACTGCTCCTTTGGCGCAACCCAATTGCGCCCGCATGTCCGCAGCCTCAGCACCATCGCCGACTGCTTGCTGATGGTATATCCCAATGCCGGTCTGCCCAATGAACTGGGCGAATATGATGAGCTGCCCGCAGAAACGGCGGCTCTGGTTGCCGAATGGGCGGCAGCGGGACAGGTCAACATCCTCGGTGGCTGTTGTGGTTCGACCCCGGCGCATATCGCCGCCATGCGCGATGCGATTGCCGGGTGCGCCCCGCGCCAGCTCCCGACATTGGACGCGCGCACCCGCCTTGCCGGGCTAGATCCCTTTGTCATGGCAGCTTGAGACCCCAACGATATTCGCAGTTTTGGAACGACAATGAATCAGAGCCTATCCTCATCCCGCTTTGTCAATATTGGCGAACGCACCAATGTCACCGGGTCCGCGGCGTTTAAAAAGCTGATCCTTGGGGGTGATTATGCAAAGGCGGTGGATGTGGCGCGCCAGCAGGTTGAAAACGGCGCCCAGATAATCGACGTCAATATGGACGAAGGCTTGCTCGACGCGGTTGAAGCGATGACAACCTTCCTCAAACTCATTGCCGCCGAACCCGATATTGCGCGTGTGCCGGTGATGATCGATTCGTCCAAATGGTCGGTGGTAGAAGCGGGACTGAAATGCGTCCCGGGCAAACCGATCGTCAATTCGATCAGCATGAAAGAGGGGGTGGAGCCTTTTCTGGACCAGGCGCGCCGCTGCATGTCCTATGGCGCCGCAGTGGTTGTCATGGCCTTTGATGAAGTGGGGCAGGCGGACACCAAGGCGCGCAAGGTGGAAATATGCCAACGCGCCTATCAGTTACTGACGGGCATCGGTTTTCCGCCCGAAGACATTATTTTTGACCCAAATATTTTTGCGGTGGCAACCGGCCTATCCGAACATGATAATTATGCGGTGGATTTTATTGAGGCGATTACGGAGATTCGCCGGACCTGTCCGCACGTCCATATCTCAGGCGGACTGTCCAACCTCAGCTTCTCGTTTCGCGGGAATGAAGTGGTGCGCCGCGCAATGCACTCAATCTTCCTCTATCACGCCATTCCCGCTGGCATGGATATGGCGATCGTCAATGCCGGGCAGCTCGATGTCTATGAC
>CAUJJQ010000246.1 GCA_963205285.1 Pseudomonadota bacterium
GGGTTGGTCGTAAAGCTTTTGCCGTCGGTGAACTGGCCGGTAATCCGCCGTTCGCCGATGACGACGCTGCGCACTTCGCCCGCCGCAACGCGTGCCTTGAACTCAGAATAGGGCAGCGCGCTCGACGGTGCTTGCGCGCCGCCGGTAAATAATTGGGCGACCATCAGCAGCGCCAAAATCACCGCCGCCCAGATCAGCAGCGTCTTTATCCACGGGTTGCCTGGCGGCGGCCTGTCTTCCTGCACGCGATCCTCACCATAAATGGGGGCGCAATGGCGCGCCGTCTGTCGAATGTAAGCGCGCCGCGCGATAAGACAAGGTGTTGCGCAGGCCCGCACCCGCCCGTGTCTCGACTTTATTGTCTACCGGGATTTCCGGGCCGCACGATGTGCCACCATGCTCGAAATCCCTAAATGCTCGTGTCTCGACTACGCTCGACACGAACGGATTGGGGGTGAGGCGCATCGTTGAGGTTTTGCGCAGAGGAAGCAGAGGTGCAGAGCGCTAATCCCCCTCCCGCATGCGGGAGGGGGCTAGGGGGTGGGCTTTCTCATACTGGATTGCTTCGTCGCGGCGCGCCTCGCCATGACAGGAACGACTTGCCGTGCTTACAGCGGGCCGGTCATCAAAAAGGCGTTGAGCTTGTTACCGTCAGGGTCGCGGAAATAGCCGGCGTAGAAATTGTCGCCGCGCGCGCCCGGTTCGCCCTCGCATGTGCCACCATTGGCGAGTGCAATTTCATAAAGCCGTTGCACCTGTTCACGATCCTTGGCTTCCAAAGCAACCATCACGCCATTGCCAACGCTTGCGGCATTGCCGTCAAAGGGCTTGGTGAGGCCGATGCCCGCGCCCTCTGTACCGCCCCACGCGATGAAGTTTTCAAATTCCATAAAACGCCCGACCCCCAGTTCAGCGGCGATGGCGTCGTAAAATTTCGCTGCGCGTGGCAGGTCATTGGTGCCCAAAGTCACATAGCCGATCATATATTCCTCCTCAATATTCTGGAACATTATGCGAACAAAATCGGCGCGTCAAGCAGGGGTTTAGGAAGGGGCGCTCCCCCTAATCCCCCGGCGCGGGGGCGCGGGGGAGAGGGTGATGTGCCCGTTGCCATCCTGCCGCAAAATGACATTGCCGATCATCACCTGTTCGCCGCCATGGATCGCGGCAATCGCGCGTTCGATTGCCTCACCGCGCGGCGCATCGACCCCCATTTGGCCGAGCATATCGATGAGGATGCGGCGGACAAATTCATGCGGCAGCCCGCCCGCATCGACATGGCGATCATCCCCGTCGCGGCGCACCCGTTCGTTGATGAGCCGCGCGGTCGCCCAGCGCAGCGCATCATCGGCATGGGCGAGCGCGCTGGCACTGGCCGCCACTGCCAGCGGATCCAGAAAATCTTGGCTGGCCAATGTTTTGCGGATGCGTGCCCGGTCAAACCGGTCATCGCGGTTCGACGGGTCATCAACCGGGCGCAACCCCGCCGCTGCCACATGGTCATGGAGCGCGGCGCGGCGCAGGTGGAGGAGCGGGCGCAGCACATGTCCCTGCCGCGCGCGCACGCCCGCCAATCCGCCAACCCCGCTCGCCCGCGCAAGCCGCATGACCAGCGTTTCCAACTGGTCATCGGCATGGTGCGCGGTCATCAGCCAGTCGATGCCGCGCGCGTCCCGCCAATCGCCCAGTAGTGCGTAACGCGCGTTGCGAGCGGCGGCCTGTAGCGAGCCGGAAATTGGCGCTGCGGGGCGCAAAATATCATGGGGAATGGCGCGCGCCGCACAGATTTCGGCGACAAAATGCGCCTCTGCCGCGCTGTCGCTGCGCAGGCCAAGATCGACCGTCGCTGCCGCTATCCGCCCCGGAAATGCCGCCTGCGCGAGGAGGAGGAGCGCCAGACTATCTGCCCCACCAGACACGGCGATGCCGAATTGCGCGCCATCTGCCGCCGATTGGCCGACCAATTGCGCGACCGCACCGCGCAGATAGTGTGCGCCCAGTGGCGGTTCAGCAGCCAGCTTGCCGCCGTCCCGCCGCAACCTGATTTTGCAGATTTTGCGACGCATCTGACCCATAGACGCGGGTAAATTCGTCAAAGGTGCGGCACGCATCCTCCCGCCGGTTGAGGCGGATGAGCGCCATGCCCATATAATAAACGCTGTCGGCGGCACGTTCGCCACGCGGCCGGTCGCGATAATTATTATATAATGCCTGAACGGCGAGGCTGGGTTGCCCATTGTCGAGATAGGCGCGGCCCAAAAGATTGCCGGCAAAGCTGGCGCGGCGGTGATTGGGATATTGTTCGATTACCCGCTGCAATTGGGTCTGCGCCTCCGGGTAAAAATGCGCGTCCCACAGACGATAGCCGTAAATATAGGCATTTTCCCCGGCATCCCCGTCGGTCGGCACTTCGATAGCCGCGACGCGTGCGCGCCGATCTGCATTGTTGGCGGGCGTTGTTGCGGTTGCGGCGGGCGCAGGAGTTGTGGTTGTGCGCGCGCGTGCCGGTGCCGGTGTAGGCGCGGGGGTTGGGCGGGTCGCGGCGGGGACAGGGGTTGCTGCGGGCCGCACGGCAACCGGCGCGGGCGTAGGCGTCGGAGTGAGTGCAGGTGTTGCGCTGGGAGTCGTCGTTTCGGCGTTGCGCGCAGCAAAATCGGCGCGCAATTGCGCAACCGCCGTTTCCAACTGCTGCTGGCGGTGGCCCTGTTGCTCCACCTCACCTGTTAGGCGCGCCAGCCCCGCCTCCAACGCTTCGATCCGGCTGCCAAGGTCGGCAACCGCATTTTGCGGCGGTGCCCCATCAGCGGGCGTAGTTGCACCATTGCCCGGTGTAGCCTCGGGGGTGAAAAGGCCAGCCTCGCTCCCCGGAAAGACGCGGCGCTGCACCGCGCGTAATTCGCGTTCCAGCCGGTCAACCCGCTGCGCCACATCGGCATCCTGTGCGAGCGCGGGCGTCGTCGGCATTAGTAAGAGCGCGGCGGTGCCCAGCCAGAGCGAGCGGCGGAAATACGGTAATTTCATTGGTTTGCTCCGCCAGTGACGAGGGGCGCGTTTGTGGCGGCGGGTGTGGCAGCGGCGGGCTGTGCGCCCAGCCGCATAGCCAGCGATGCCGCGTCGAGCGCAACCCCGCCCACCAATGCGTCATACGCCCCCCGGTGCGGCAGACGCGGGTCGCCGACCAGGAGGCGCCAGGATTGCGGACGGTCGGTGCGCAGGAAAAGCGCGCGTTGTTCGGGTTTTACGGTGTAAAATTCGCCGCCGTCGAGCGTCAGGTCAAATTGGCTGCTGCCCGCTGCATTGGTCAGGCTGAACATCACCCGTTCGCTTGCCGCGATGCGCACCGGCGCGTTGGCCAATGCCGGCGGGGCGGGCGGCGGGGCCACAGGCGTAGCGGCAGGCGCGGTTGCTGGTGCAGTTGCAACAACAGCGGGTGCGGCAGCGTCGCCCGCCGCATTATCCGCATCGGCCAGATCACCGCCGACGACAAAGCCGCGCCAGATCAAAAACGCGCCGAGCAAAATGGCGGCGATAAAAACGCTCGTCCACGCCAGCGCGCGGGTGGGAATGCGGTTGGTGTCGGCGGGTTCATACGCCTGTTGCGCGGCGCTGATGCCTACGGTGCTGGCGCTGCGCAGCGCCTGCACCTCGCCGGTCAATTCGCTTTCGTTCAGCCCCAATGCGCGGGCGATCGAACGGGTAAAGCCGACCGCATAAGGGCCGACGGGCAGTTCATCAAATGCATTGCGTTCGAGCGCGTCGATCATCCGTTGGGGGACGCGCGTCATTTCGGCAATCGCGCTCTGACTATGCCCGGCGGCTTCGCGCGCGGCGCGCATTTTTTCGCCAGGAGTCAGGGGCAATAATTCACCCTGCGTAGCATCTTGCATCGGCACCTCTGCCATGTCTTCGTCGTTCTGCAACCCGCTTCTCCCACCGGTCATCTGCCGATTTTGCCCCTTATGCGGTGCGGGGGCAGCTTTTGCCAGAGGGCAAAACACATGAGAGCCGATTAAAGCCCCAGTTCAACCCCATGGTCGCGGCCCCACCCCTCCAGCGCCGGACGAATGGGGGTGGTGCCGCACGCCACCAGATCGGCGACAAAGGGGGTGAGGCGGGCAAGGTCGAGGCTGCGCACCATTGCCTTTATCGGGCCGATACCGGCGGGCGTAATCGACAGGCGGCGGATGCCAAGGCCGAGCAACGCCATCGCCTCCAGCGGGCGGCCACCCATTTCGCCGCAGACGCCGACCTGCACGTTCGCGGCATTGCACGGCAATATGACGCGGCGCAAAAAGCGCAATATGGCGGGGCAGAGCCAATCATAACGGTCGGCAAGCCGTGGGTCGGCACGGTCGGCGGCGAGCAGAAATTGCGTCAGATCATTGGTGCCGATCGACAGGAAATCGAGCCGGGGGAGGAGGAGGTCGAGCGTTTCGGCGAGTGCGGGCACCTCCAGCATCACGCCATAGCGGATGGCGGCGGGCATTTTGCGCCCGCGCGCGGTCAAAAAACGGTGCTGATCGTCAAAAATGGCGCGCGCCGCATCAAATTCCCATGGTTCGGCGACCAGCGGGAACATGACGTTCAAGGTGCGGCCTGCCCCTGCTTCCAGCAAGGCACGCGCCTGTGCCTTCATCAGGCCACCACGGTCGAGCGCAAGGCGCAGTGCCCGCCAGCCCATCGCGGGATTTTCCTCTTTCTCCGTACTTTCGCGCATATAGGGGAGCGCCTTGTCCCCGCCGATGTCAACGGTGCGAAAGACGACAGGTCGCGAACCCGCCACGTCGAGCACATCGCGGTAAAGGCGCGTCTGGCGTTCGCGTTGCGGCATGGTGGCGGACACAAGAAATTGAAATTCGGTGCGAAACAGGCCGATGCCGTCCGCGCCGGTTAAATCGAGCGCCGACACATCTTCGCGCAACCCCGCGTTCATCATCACCTCTATGCGCGTGCCGCAGGTGGTGACCGGCTCGACATCGCGCATCGCGGCAAAACGTTCGCGCCGTTCGCGATTGTCGCGCAACTGGACGTCAAACGCCTCTATCGTCGGGGTGTTGGGCCGTGCGTGGATGATCGCGCGGCCCGCATCGAGCAACAGCATATCGCCTTCGTTGACGATCTGGCGAATGTCGCGCACCCGGCCCAGCACCGGCACTCCCATGGCGCGCGCGACGATGGTGACGTGCGCGGTGAGTGAACCTTCCTCCAAAATCACGCCCTTTAAGCGCCGCCGATCATATTCGAGCAGTTCGGCCGGCCCCAGATTGCGCGCGACCAAAATCGCATCTTCGCGCAGGCCCATTTGCGCCGCCGTGCCCATTTGCCCCGACACGATGCGCAGCAACCGGTTGGCCAGATCCTCCAGATCATGCATCCGGTCGGACAGCAGGGGATCATCAATCTGGCGCATGCGCATGCGCGTGCGTTGCTGCACCCGTTCGATGGCAGCCTCGGCGGTCAACCCAGCGTCAATCGCTTCGTTGATGCGGCGCGACCACCCCTCATCATAGGCGAACATCTTATAGGTTTCGAGCACCTCATCATGTTCGCCGCCGCTGCCAAATTCGGCCTGGCTCGCCATACGGTCGATCTGGTCGCGCATCTTGGTAAAGGCGGAATAGACGCGCGCCCGCTCCACCTCCACATCCTCTGCCACCGTATGTTCAATGACAACGCGTGGCTGGTGGTAGACCGCGTGGCCGCGCGCCATGCCTTCCACCAGCTTGAGGCCGTTCAGCCGGTCTGCGGTGGTCGCCAGCGCACGGCTGCCCCGCTGTTCGCTATTGTCGATCAGACCAGCGTTCGCGATCAACTCGGAAAGCACCATCGCCAC
>CAUJJQ010000247.1 GCA_963205285.1 Pseudomonadota bacterium
CCAACGACCTCGACGCGCCGCCCGCGATGCGCCACACCGCGCTGTTGCGCGAAGTTCTGCTGCAATTTGACACACTCAGCCCCGACGCGGTGATCGCCCGATTGTCGAGTGTGGTTGCCGACAATGCCAGCCCCGCCTTTCCCGCCGCTGCTGAATTGACCGCGCTGGCACAGGTGAAAAAGGGTAATCGCCCCGCCGCCATCGCGCTCTATCGGCGGATTGCCGCGCACGCCGCTGCGACCCCGTCGCTCAAGCGGCGCGCGGGCCAGATGGTGGCCAATCTGGGGGCGCAGGGCAATGCACCGGTCGCACGTCCTGCCGCTGCGCCTGCTGCTGCGCCTGCTGCTGCGCCTGCTGCTGCACCTGCCGCCCGCTAAGTCCGATTTTAGGAAGAGAGAATATCGATGCAAAAAATGCACAAATTGGGCGGTAAATTCCTGCTTGGCGCGGTGATGGCCAGCGCACTGGCGGGCTGCGGCGTATTAAAGGGCGGCGATGGCCCGCGCACGCCAACGGTTGGTAATCGCGAATCGATTTTGGGCAATGCCCAGCAATTGGCAGTCGATCCGACCACAGCGGCGATGGAAGTGATATTGCCCGGCGCAGTCACCAATGCCGACTGGGCGCAACCCGGTGGCAACGCCGCCAAATCGATGGGGCATGTCGCATTGGGTGCCACTTTGGCAGAGGCGTGGCGCGCGCAAATTTCGGGCGGCACCAGCCGCGCACGGCTGGCCAGTTCGCCCGTCGTCGGCGGCGGCAGCCTGTTCGTCATCGATACCGATGGCAGGGTCAACGCCTTTGACGCGGCGACCGGCGCGCGCCGCTGGGCCACCGTCGTTGGTGATACAACGCGCGATGGACAGCGCGCCCGCTTTGGCGGTGGGGTCAGCGTTGATGGCCCGATTGTTTATGCCGCGACCGGCCTTGGCGATGTCGCAGCGCTGGACGCGGCAACCGGCGCGGTGCGCTGGACGGTGCGCCCCGGCGGCCCATTGCGCGGGGCACCGACGCTTGCCTTTGGCAATGTGTTCGTGATGGCACAGGATAATCAGATTTTTGCGCTACGCGCCACCGACGGCAATATCGAATGGCAGGAAGCGGGCACGCTGGCCCCGGGCAGCGTCTTTGGCGCTGCTGCGCCCGCCGCCGGTCAGGCGACGATCATCGCCGGATATTCGAGCGGGGAATTAAACGCCTATCGCTATGAAAATGGGCGCGCCTTGTGGAATGACGCGCTCGCCCGCACCAGCGCGGCGGCAACAGTTTCGACGCTGTCCGACATTGACGCTGACCCGATTATCGACCGTGGCCGGGTCTATGCCATTGGTCAGGGCGGGCGCATGGCGGCCTATGAATTATTGTCCGGGCAGCGCATCTGGGAAATGAATATCGGCGGGATATCGACGCCGTGGGTCGCAGGTGAATGGGTGTTCGTCGCCACCAATGACGCGCGTGTTTTCTGCATCGCGCGCACCACCGGGCGCATCCGCTGGATCGGCCAATTGCCGCAGTTCAAGGATGCTGACGACCGCGAGGGGGCGATCCGCTGGACGGGGCCGTTGCTCGCCGGCGGGCGGCTCATCCTCGTCAGTTCGGATGGGCGGATGGCACAGATTAACCCCGCCGACGGCGCAATCCAATCCATCAGCCCAATCTCGGGGCCAACCCGCCTGCCACCGGTGGTCGCCAACGGCATGCTATATATCCTGGATGACAGCGGCCGCATCACCGCCTGGCGATGAGACCGCCCACGCTCGCCATTATTGGACGACCCAATGTCGGCAAGTCCACCCTGTTCAATCGCTTGGTGGGTAAGAAGCTGGCGCTGGTCGATGACCGCCCCGGGGTGACCCGCGACCGGCGGGAGGGGGAGGCGAATCTGCTCGGCCTCGAATTTCGCGTTATCGACACGGCGGGCTTTGAAGAAGATGATGCGGCGACCCTGCCGGGGCGGATGCGCGCGCAAACCGAAGCGGCAGTGCGCGAAGCCGATGCCGCACTGTTTCTGGTCGATGCGCGCGCGGGTATCACCCCGCTCGATGCCGAAATCGGCCGCTGGCTGCGCGATGCCGACACCCCGATCATCCTAGTCGCCAACAAGGCGGAGGGGCGCGAGGGCGCGGCTGGCGTTTCAGAGGCGTGGAGCCTTGGCTTTGGCGAACCATTTGGCATTTCCGCCGAACATGGAGAGGGGATGGTCGATCTGTTCGACGCCCTGCGCCTCCACCTCGAACGTGATGAGGATGATGGGGAGGATGCGGAGGATGACGCACCCGACGCCCCGCTCAAACTTGCGATTGTCGGGCGACCCAATGCCGGTAAATCGACACTTATCAACAAGATTTTGGGCGAAGACCGGCTGATTACCGGGCCAGAAGCGGGGATTACCCGCGATTCCATTACCATCGACTGGCAATGGCGCGATGGCGATGGAGTCGAACGGCCGGTGCGATTGGTTGACACGGCGGGTATGCGCAAACGCGCCAAGGTGCAGGACAAGCTCGAAAAATTGTCGGTAGCCGACGCGCTCCATTCGATCGCCTTTGCAGAGGTGGTGGTGCTGCTGCTCGACGCGACGCTGGGGCTGGAGGCGCAGGATTTGCGCATTGCCGACCGCGTGCTGGATGAGGGGCGGGCGCTCATCATCGCGCTCAACAAATGGGATGTCGCGGACGAAGGCTCGGCGCTCTACCAAGGGGTGCGCACCGCATTGGACGAAGGTCTGGCACAGGTGCGCGGCGTCCCTCTGCTCACCATTTCTGGCGCGACAGGCAAGGGTATCGACAATCTGATCGATGCGGCCTTCACCCTGCGCGAACAATGGTCGCGTCGCGTCCCGACCGCCACGCTCAACCGCTGGTTTGAAACGGCGAAAGACGCCAATCCGCCACCCGCGCCCAAGGGGCAGCGCATCAAACTGCGCTATATTACGCAGGCGCGTAACCGCCCGCCGACCTTTATCGTCTTTGGCAATCGTACCGATTTATTGCCCGAAAGCTATCGCCGCTATCTGGTCAACGGGCTGCGCCGCACGCTCGATTTTGGGGCGGTGCCGGTGCGCCTGACCTTTCGCGGCAGCACCAACCCATTTGGCGAAGCCACGCGCAAATCCGCCGCGCGGGTTGCCGACCGTCCGACCACCCGCCGTACGCCACGCGCCGCTGCACCTGCTGGCGATGCGCCAAAACCCAAGCGACGTCCGGCGCGCCCGTCTGGTGCGGCACCCAGCCGTGATGGTAGCAGTAATAGTGGCGGCACTGGCGGCGGCACCGGCGGCAGGCGCGGCGGGGCACCCAAAGGGCGCAGGTAACAAAGTTTTTACCGGCTGAACGCTATTTAGCGTCCATGGGATCGTTCACGCCCCGGGACGGGCGCAGACGTTAGAGATTGTCGATGTCGCACGAACAAATTTCTTTGGTTGACTGGGCTGCCTTTGCGGAAACGCGCGGGTCGTTGGGTACATCCTTCATGCGGATTTTGGGCTATTTCTTTGAAGACGGCCTCAAATCCATCGGTCAGATCGAACAGGCGATGCGGCTGGACAATGCCGCAGGGCTGATATTGCCCGCGCATACGCTGAAGAGCGAGGCGCGCCAATTTGGCGGCGAACGACTCGGCCAATTGGCCGAAGATATTGAAATGCACGGTCGCAATTGCGTCGAATCGCGCCAAGCACCCAGCCAATTCGTCGCGCAAGTGGTGGCGCTGCGCCCCCTGTTCGCGGAAACAATGGCGGCGATTGAACGCGAATCAAACCCACTCGCCTCGCGCCGCGCACCAGGCGCCCCCGGCGGGTTTGGCCGCCGCGTCGCCTGATTTCACATAGGGTTCCGCTTTCGATAGCGCCCCGGGTCAACCCGCGAGCGATTCCAGCAGGAACCAGGCGCGCTGTTCCGCCTCATCGCTCCATTGGTCGACAATGCCACTGGTTGCATTGTCGTCCGCTGCATCGGCGAGCGATTTTACTTCCTTCAAGGCGGCGACCAGCGCCAGATTATCGGCGCGCAATTCGGTCAGCATCGCCTGCGCATCCACCCCCGCTGCATCAT
>CAUJJQ010000248.1 GCA_963205285.1 Pseudomonadota bacterium
GAGCGTTCGGCATCGCTCGCGCTCGAACCCAGCCGTTTGGCGCGGCCCTATGGTGCGCTGGTGCGCGCGATGCGGGCAGCGGGCGGCAATGCGCGCATCACGCAATTATCATGGCGCGCGGCGGGCGCGCTCGACGTCCAAATATCCGCCGATGATGCGCGCAGCGTTCAGGCCATTGCCGATGCGCTGCAAAGCCATGGCTGGCGCGTTACATTAGTGCCGGGGGCCGGCGGCCAGTCCAGCCGCCTGTTGCTGGAGGATGCACAATGACTGGCACTTTTGCCAGATATTGGGCGGCGCGCAGTGCGCGCGAACGCATATTATTGACCATCGCGGCGGCGCTCAGCCTGATGGTCATATTCTGGCTGCTCTATTGGGGCCCAGTCGCGCAGGCGATTGACGAGGATCGCATGGCGGCGCGCGACGCATCGGCGCGGGCAGCGCGCGTCACCGCAATGGCCGCGACCATCCGGCAGGGCGAAACGGCGGCGCGCGCGCGCGGGCAGGCAATCACGGATGTCGGGGCGTTTATCACCATCAGCACATCGGGTGCGGGGCTGGATCTGACGCGCAATGATGCGGCGGGCAATCAGGCCAGCGATATTGCGTTGAGCGGGGATGGTCGCGCCGTGATGCGTTGGCTGTTGCAGCTTGAGGCGCAGGGGTTGGTGCTGCGCACGCTGACCATCGACGCAGGCACAGACGGCAGCGTTACCGCCCGCGCGCATGTGGTTCGGGCGGGAAGCGCCACCCCATGACGCTGGCCCGCATGCTGGGGGCCATATTGGCGCTGCTGTTGCTGATTGCCATTGTGCTGGCCCTGATGCCGATGCGGCTCGCCTTTGCGTGGTGGGCGCCCGACGGGCTGACCGCAGGCGACGTCGCGGGCAGCATCTGGGCCGGACACGCCAGCAACCTTCGCTATCGTGCCGCGATGCTGGGCGATGTCGATGTTGCCTTGCAGCCGATGGCGCTGGTGCAAGGCGATTTGGCGTGGCGGCTGACGCGCGGCGGCGATGCACCGTTGCTGATGACGCTGGCCAGTCCGATGGGCGGCGACACTATCCGGATAAAGGGTCTCGACGGGCGCATCACCCTCTCGCAGGATACGGCGCGCGCGCTGCCCATCGGGGTGAGCGTTGATGCGATCAACTTTCAGGATTTTTCGCTGACCTATGGGCGCAATGGTTGCGCGACAGCGTCGGGGCGGGTGCAGGTCACGCCGCAACTGCCGATTGCCGCCTTTGCCCTTGGCTATGGCCTGTCGGGCGAGGTGGCGTGTCATGACGGCACGATCACCCTGCCATTGCGCGGCCAGTCGGGGATGGAAAGGGTTGATGTGCGCATCGCACCCGATGGTCGCTATGTCGCGCGGCTCAGCCTTACCGCCGATACGCCCGATATGGCGCGCGCGCTCAGCGCGCTGGGGTTGTCACATGGCACAGATGGTTTTGGGGTGACCTATCGTGGCCGTTTTTGACGCGATTTTGGCCCTCGTCCTGCCGCCCATTTGGGGGGCGGTTGCGGGCGCCATTTTGGGGGTGATATCAGCCAGCTATGTCGCGACCCTGCTGCGCCGCTGGCCGCGCGGACAATCCGCCAGCCATGGCCGTTCGGGGTGTGAGGGTTGCGGCGCGCCGCTGCGCTGGTTTGAATTGCTGCCGATCATATCCTTTGTCATCCAGCGCGGCCGGTGCCGCCGCTGCGCCCAGCCAATTGCCGCCGACCATTTGTGGATGGAGTTGGCGGGTTTGACCATCGGCGCGGCCATCGGCTGGTTCTGGCCGATGGCGCAAGGGCTGGCGCTGTTGGCCGGTGCGATGATCGCCATATTATTATTTGCGCTCGACGCGCGGCACCAATGGTTGCCGCACCGCCTGTCCTGGGCGCTCGCCATCTGGGGGCTGGCGCTGGGCGGCTGGGCATTGGCGGGGGTTTCGGCGGCAAATTTCACCGACCGGCTGGTGGGATTGGTGGTGGGTTATGCCAGCCTGACCGGCATCGCCATTACCTATCGCTGGTGGAGCGGGCGCGACGGGCTGGGCGGCGGCGACCCGCCGTTATTTGCCGCCATAGGGGCCATCGGCGGCTGGCAGATTTTGCCCGCCACCCTGTTTCTGGCCAGCGTCGGCGGACTGGCGGTGGCGGTGCTGCGGCTGGCCCGCGCACGTGAATCCAACGACGATTGGCGGCAGATGCGCCTGCCGCTCGGCAGTCTCCTCCTCCTCGCGCTACCCTTTGCCATGCGGCTTGCGCCATGATATTGACACAGACCATGCAATAATTTCTCGGGGGAGAGAGTTGATGGCCAAAAATGCCGTCCTATCGCGCGCGATCCTGTTTGCCTTGGCAGGCGCGCTGGGTGCCTGTTCCGCGGTAAAATCCGACCCCGATGGCACCGGCGAAAATGTCGTCGCCAATGCCGCGCACCCCGAACGCGTTTATTGGGGGGACACGCACCTCCACACCGCCAACAGCGTCGATGCCTTTGGCTTCGGCAACCGGCTGGGGCCGGAAATGGCGCTGCGTTTCGCGCGGGGGGAAATTGTAACATCGTCGACCGGCGTGCGCGCGCAACTGGCTCGTCCGCTCGATTTTCTGGTTATCGCCGACCATAGTGACGGGCTGGGCGTCACCCGCCGCCTGTTTGATGCCCCCGAATTCATGGTGACCGATCCGACTTTACGCCGCTGGCGCGCGATGATGCACGAAAGCCCGGCCCAGTCGCAGCGCGCCATCGGTGAACTTATCACCGCAGCGGCGACCAACAGCCTGCCCGCACAATTTCGCAACCCGCAGGTCAACACCGAAGGCACGCGGCGGATCTGGCAAAATCATCTGGAAATCGTCGAACGATATAATCAGCCGGGGCGCTTTACCGCCTTTGGCGGCTTTGAATTTTCGCTGATGCCCAATGGCAATAACCTCCACCGCGTGGTGATGTTTCGGGACGGTATTCGCCGCACCGGCCGCGTCATCCCCTTTGGTTCCATCGGCGATGTGCCGGTCGAACGATTGTGGGATTATATGGACGGCTATGAACGGACGACCGGCGGGCGGGTGCTCGCCATCCCGCATAATGGAAATTTGTCGAACGGGCTGATGTTTGAACTGACCGGGCCGGACGGCGGGCCGATGCGCGCGGATTATGCGCGCCGCCGCATGGCGCACGAACCGGTGGTCGAAGCCACGCAGAATAAGGGGGACAGCGAATCGCACCCCTTTCTCTCCCCCAATGATGAATTTGCCGGCTTTGGCGATGCCGGGTGGGAATTGGGCAATTTGCCGCTCAACGAACGCAAAACGCCCGATATGTTTGCGGGCGAATATCTGCGCGAAGCATTGAAACGCGGCCTGACGCTGGAGGCGCAGATGGGCGTCAACCCCTATCGTTTCGGAATGGTTGGCGGCACCGACATGCACACGTCGCTGACGACGTCGGATGAGGATAATTTCCTGGGCGATCATAGCGGCAATGAACCATCGCCCGGCCGCGTCATGGCCCCGCAGACCATCGGCACGGCGGAGGGGCGTTTTGGCTGGAATTTCCTGGCGGGCGGTTACACCGGCGTTTGGGCGACCAGCAACACGCGTGCCGCCATTTTTGACGCCATCGCGCGGCGCGAAGTTTATGCATCGACCGGCCCGCGCATGGTGGTGCGATTGTTCGGCGGCTTTGATTTCACGCCGCAGGATTTTTCGGGCGATTGGGTGGGCGCGGGCTATAGGCGCGGTGTCCCCATGGGCGGTGAGCTGACCGGCAACGGGCAAAATCGCGCGCCGACATTTTTAATTTCCGCGCTGCGCGATCCGATTGGCGCCAATCTTGACCGGGTGCAGATGGTCAAGGGCTGGATTGATGATGCAGGCGCAACCCATGAACAAATATATGATGTCGCGTGGAGCAGCCCGGAAACCCGCCACAAGGTCGAAGGGCGGTTGACGCCGGTTGGCAATACCGTCGATCTGGCACATGCCAGTTACACCAATGCCATCGGCGCACCCGAACTGCGCACCGTCTGGCGTGACCCTGATTTTCAGCCCGGCCAGCGCGCCTTTTATTATCTGCGCGTGCTCGAAATCCCGACCCCGCGCTGGGTGGTCTATGATGCGGTGCGCTTTGGCTATCGCCTGCCCGCAGGGGTTGACCCTGTTGATCAGGAACGCGCCTATTCATCCCCCATCTGGTATAATCCTGCGCCAGCCGCACCGCGCACAGCCGCCATGCAGCACCTAAGTTACCGCCCCGCCTGATGCGCGGCATTTTGACGCGCTGGCTGCGCGAACCCTTGGTCCATTTCCTGCTGGGCGGGATGTTGATTTTTGTCTGGTTCGCATGGCGCGGCACGCCGGTGGATGCTGAGAGCCGGACGATCACCATCACCCGTGCCGAAGTGGCGGCGCTGGCATCGGGCTTTGCCGGGCAAGCCGCGCGCGCACCGACCAGCGCCGAACTCGACCAGATGCTGGATGATCGGGTGCGGGAGGAGATTTATTATCGCGAAGCGCTGCGCCTTGGCCTCGACATCGATGACCCGGTCATCCGCCGCCGCCTGCGGTCCAAGATGGAGTTTCTGGCCGCCAGCGCGGACGAAGGGGTGCCGCCACCTGCTGGCGCGATTGATACCTATTTTGCGGCCCATCGCGCGCAATATGCCCGCGACGCGCGGCTGAGCTTTGATCAGATTTTTGTGTCGAGCGCGGCCATTGCCCCCGACGGGCCACGCAGTGCGGCGATTATCGAACGGCTGAATGAAATGGGCGACAATTGGGCGGCGCTGGGCGAACCCATATCGCTGCCCGCGCATATGGATGGCGCGATGGCGGGCGACCTTGACGCGCGCTTTGGCCCCGGCTTTGCCGCCGCGCTCGCCCGCGCACCGCAGCATCAATGGGCAGGGCCGGTGCGTTCGGGCTATGGCTGGCATATGGTAAGGCTGATGGCGCGGGGCGGCGGTGACATCCCCCCATTGGCAGAGGTGCGCCAGCAGGTTGAAAATGACTGGCGCGCCGAAACCGGTGATGCACGCCAGCGCGCGGCATGGCGTTTATTGCGCAATGCCTATCGCGTGACGATCGAGCGTTAGGTGGTGCTGCTCCGCAGCCTCGTCTGTCTTGTCTTGTTGCTGGGTGCCGCGACAACCGCCAGCGCCGACACATTACGCCCCGGCTATCTGGCGCTCACCCAGACCAGTGCCGACCATTGGCAAATGGTCTGGCGGGTGCCGATACGCGGGGGCATTGGCCCCCATGCACGGCCAATATTGCCCGACAATTGCGCCATATCTGGGCCGGTGCACCGCACGCGGGAGGCAGAGGCGGTGGTGGTGCGCGCCGATGTCGCCTGCCGTGGTGCAATAGCGGGCGGACGGGTTGGCATTGCCGACCTCGGCAGCAACAGCGCGGATATATTGGTTCGCATCGCCCCCTTGGGACAGGCGACAGAGGCGCTGCGTATCACCCCTGCCCACCCTGTCACCCATTTGCCCGGCGCGGCTGAAAACCCCGGCCGTCTGGCGGTTGCCGCAACCTATTTCCGCATCGGCATCGACCATATATTGGAGGGGTATGACCATCTGCTCTTTGTTATATCGCTGGTTTTGCTGGTGGCGAACGGCTGGGCGGTGGTGCGCGCTGTCACCGCCTTTACCATCGCCCATTCGCTGACGCTGGCAGGCGTTACCATGGGGCTGTTTGGCTTGCCGCAAGCCCCGGTGGAGGCGGTCATTGCGCTTTCCATCCTTTTTCTGGCGGTGGAGATTATCAAGCATGATCCGGCGGCCCCGCGCCTGTCGCAGCGATTGCCTTGGGCAGTCGCCTTTGCCTTTGGC
Organism: Pseudomonadota bacterium; assembly: GCA_963205285.1. Taxonomy (GTDB): domain Bacteria; phylum Pseudomonadota; class Alphaproteobacteria; order Sphingomonadales; family Sphingomonadaceae; genus Sphingopyxis. Next base: position 5,832 of record CAUJJQ010000248.1, read on the forward strand.
CTGCTCCATGGTTTTGGTTTTGCAGGCGCACTGCGGGAGGTTGGGCTGCCACAAGGGGATGTGCCTCTCGCGCTCGTCGCCTTTAATTTGGGGGTGGAGGCAGGGCAGATTGCGGTGGTTGCAGCGACGCTCACCCTCCTCTGGCTGCTGCGCCGCCTGCGCCCAAATGCTGTGACGCTGAGCGTGCGCACCGCCACCTATGCGATTGGCATTACGGCAGCATATTGGCTGATTGAGCGCATGCTGATGGCGTGATGGGTGCGTGTTTAAAGCCTATTCCGCCCCCTTATGCCCCTGCGCTGGAATGACGAGGGTGGGGTTTGTCCGCTCGTGTCTCGACTTCGCTCGACACGAACGGATTCGGCGCGCGCAATTTTACCTCGGCCCGTTCGTATCGAGCGTGTCGAGATACGGCAGGGGGATTGGCTCCCTGCGCCCTTTCCTCCGACCCGCTTTGGCGATAGGGGCCAGAGATGGACGATGCCGCATCCCCCAATACCCTGCCCAGCGATACATGGCTGATCGACCGTGCGCACAGCGCAGTAAAGGCGGCGCGCGCCGTGGGGGCAGATGCGGCAGAGGCGGTGGTGCGCGCGGGCCATTCGACCAGCGTTTCGGTACGCCTTGGCGAGTTGGAGGATGTGGACAGCGCCGCGGATATGGGGCTGGCGCTGCGCCTGTTTGTCGGGCAGCGCGCGGCGTCGATTGCGATAACCGACCTGTCTGACCATGCGCTGGCCGATGCGGCAGCGCGCGCGATGGCGATGGCGCGCCATGCCCCTGATGACCCATGGGCAGGCCTGCTCGACCCCCAATATCTGGGGGAAGGTGCCGCCATCGCGCTCGATCTGGTTGATGGGGCAAGCGCTCCCGATGCCGCGATGCTGCGTAACGCGGCGATGCGCGTGGAGGATGCGGCGCGCGCCGTCGCGGGCATCAGCAACAGCGATGGCGGGCACGCGTCCTACGCCATCGCCGCCGAAGCGCATGTAACCAGCCACGGCTTTGCCGACGCGGCGCGTTCGACCAGCCACAGCATTTCAGCCAGCGTTATCGCGGGCAATGGGGATGCGATGCAGCGCGATTATGACTGGCATAGC
>CAUJJQ010000249.1 GCA_963205285.1 Pseudomonadota bacterium
CAGGATTGAGCCTTGCCGATTGTACTTTTTTCGGGCGGCGGGCGGGCAAGTCAGCGGCGGGCTAAGCGCTCTTGCTTTCACCCAGATCAAGCAGCGTCGGTTTGGCTGCCGTACCACCGCCACGCCGGTGGGTGAAGCGACCGTCGACCTGACTACCCTGTTCGATGGTCAGATTTTCGTAAGTAACGTCGCCTGTTATTCGCGCGGTTGCATGGATGATGAGGTCGCGGGCGTTGATCGACCCCTCGATTGTGCCCGCAAGCTTGGCGCTTTCGGCGACGACCGCACCCTTAATATGACTGTCTGTTCCCTGCACCAGATTGGCGCAGGTCAAATCCCCCTCAATCCGCCCGTCGAGGTGCAGGTCAACGCTGGCCGTGACATTGCCGGTGACCGCGATATCGCTGCCGAATACGGAAAAAGTGCTGCCCATCGAACTGTTCGCTCCCCTAACCGGTGCGACCGGCGCTGCGTTGGACGTCGGCTTGGACTTTGAGAACATCGCTGTTCGCCTCCAGAAAACGGCGCGGATTGACGGGCTGACCGCTCAAACGCACCTCAAAATGTAAATGGGTCCCGGTCGATCGCCCTGTTGAACCCATGCGCGCGATAAGTGTGCCCGCTGTGACTTCTTGCCCCTGGCGTGCGACAAAGCCGGACAAATGGGCATAGCGTGTCAAAATGCCATGACCATGATCGATCTCCACCACATTGCCATAGCCTGACCTTTGCCCGACAAAGGCAATACGTCCAGCGGCGGCAGCGCGGATCGGGCTGCCATATGCACCTCGGAAATCAAGCCCGGCATGCATGGCACCCGCCCCGGTAAAAGGATCGTGGCGATAGCCAAAACCGCTCGACAAATTCATGCCATCGGCGGGCAGGGTGGATGGGATGGATAATATCATCCCTTCGAGCGCCACCATCCGTTCAAAACTGGCGGCGAAGCGCTGAAAAGCGGCATCGCGCGGCGGGGTGCCGCCGGGGCGTGCCATGGGGATGAAGGGGCCGCCCATCGCGTCATTGCCGCCCATGCGGATACCAACCGCTGCGAGCGCGGCTGCGGCGCGTGCGCTGCGTGTTTCGGCCTGCCTAGTCAAATGTGCGATGGTGCTGCGCTGGCGGGCCGCAAGGGTGCCGAGTGCGCTGACTTCCCGCGCCATCGGGTTGCGCGCATCAACAGGGGCGGCTCCAGCGGTGGGGACGGCAGGTGCGGCGGCGTCACCGCCATCCTCGCCCGCCATCTGGTCAACCACCCCCTCAATATAATTTTGGCGGCGGTTGAGCCGGTCAACTTCGCTGGCGATGGCTTCGCGGGTACGGGCAACGCGCGCCTCAGCAGCCTCAACGGCAACCGCTCGCGCGGCAACGTCGCGATTATGCCACGCATCATAGCTGCGCGCGGCAACCATATAGCAAGTGAAGATCAGCCAAGCGCCCAGCACCGCGAGCACCGCATAGGCGGCGCGACGCTGCACAGCGGCGCTGATCCGCAAAAAGCGAACCTCTCCGCCCGTGCGGACAAAAATCTCATAATCGCGAAACAACGCTTTCCACCGCTGGGAAAGCGCTGCGCCGCGCAATTGCAAATTCACGTGGTGCGACCCCCGTGTTGAACCCGAGAAGCGCGGATTAGGGGGGAGGATGAATGGAGTCGAATCGCGGCGGTCGGACTCGTGATGAATCGAAACAGGGTTGCGACGAACCGCGCATCCGTCGGCATTCTGATGCCAATCTGGGGCAAATATAGTGTGCGAATCGATTCTGTCGGCCTGCGCACAGGGTCAACAATGGCTTGCAATTTATATATTTAGGCCGCAGCATCACCAACCGTGGGGCAGTATAGAATTTTGTCCCCCAATATAAATGGATCCGGACTCTGGGAGGGAAGATGTCATGGAATGGATGTTGATGGCTTGGCATAAATTTGCCGATTTTTCCGGGCGCGCGCGGCGCAAGGAATATTGGATGTTCCAACTGGGCGTCGTGATTGCCTATATTGCGATCGTCGTTTTGACTATGTTGCTTGGCGCAATCAGCGAAACCTTGGCCTATTTGGGCGTTGCGGCTTATTCGCTGTTGGCGCTGGCAGCGATTGTGCCGTCGATTGCGGTCGGCGTGCGCCGGTTGCAGGATCAGGATAAATCGGGCTGGCTGATGCTGTTGGCGTTGGTGCCGATTGCCAATATTGTGCTGCTCGTCTTCATGTGCCTCGAAGGCACGGCAGGCCCCAACCAATATGGCCCCGACCCCAAGGCGTGATAATATGCGGCGGGCCTTGTCAGTCGATGAGGCTCGCCCGCTAACCGATAAATATTTAAGCGGGCGTTGACCATTTTGCGCTAAGCCCCTTGCATGAGCGATAGCGTCAAGCCCCGCCGATCCCGCGCCAAGCCGGGAAAATCCGCCGATGATATCGCAATGGTCGATACGCCGACGGCCCCGCCCGCCGCCGCTACACCCGCCGTTCGCCCAGGATCTGCCGTGTCGAGCGGCGTGGGCCTTGCCGGGTTGGCGGCATTGCTGGGCTGGTTTTTCATCGCGCGCCATTATCGCATGGACGGCGAACTCAGTGCCATTGCCAGCGTCGGGTGCATTGCGCTGGCGATGTGTGCTTGGTCGCTGCTGGTGGACAAGGTGCATCGCAACCCATCAACGGGCATTGATTGGGCATTGCGCCGCGCGTGGGCCGAGGTGCATAAAATTAGCGCGGTGAAGATTGCCGGCCTGTGGGCGACATGGGCGATTATCGGCTTTTTTTACTGTGTTTTCCGCTTTTATTGGTTCGGCCCTTATGCCTTTGCCATGCATTGGATCGGCATCGCGATGGTGCCGGTGGCGCTGCTTTCCATTCCCTACGTCCTTTGGCTCGACCGTCGACTTGTCGATCCACGCGACGGCGCCTGGCATTTTGGCGAATGGCTGATGGGCGGCGAAGATTATGACGTAGATAAAATTTGGCGGCCTTTGCGCCTGTGGGCGGTGAAGGGGTTTTATACCGCCTTCATGGTGTCGATTGTGCCCGGCAATTTCCTGCCAATTTTGCTGCGTTCGGCTGATGTCATACTATCCAACCCGCTGGAATTTGCGGCTTTCCTTGTCGCCTTCACCTATCTTGTCGATGTGCA
>CAUJJQ010000250.1 GCA_963205285.1 Pseudomonadota bacterium
TGCCGACCATAATTGGCCAAGCGCGGTTTCGAGTGCTGCCATGTCCCGCTGGGGGATGGCGGCATCGGCGGTATGATCATCAATCGCATAAATGCGCTGCAAGCCGAGCCTCGCCGCTACGACCGCTGCCACTTCAAAATTTTCGTTCATCCGGCCGGTTCGGGTCATTAATCCAACCAGCGTTTCATCGACCCCGTCACCTATATGCCGTTCATTTTCAGGCAGTTGTAGCCATTGGACATAGGCCGATGGGCGGTCGTTCGCGGCATAAAACAGGCTGGCGAGGTGGCGGCGCTGCGCTGGTGTGGGTGCGGCGGGCCAGTTGGCGAGCAAATTTTCGACCGCAACCCGGGCCGCGCCGACATTCATACCGGTTGTCCGCTCCGCCTCTGCCGGGTCGTTGCAATATTGGCTGGCGACATCGACGTAAATCGCCGGATTGGCGCTGATCAGCCCGCATTGTTCACCCGATAACCCTTCATAGGTGATGATGTCGGGGCGAAATGCCTGCAATCTGTCGATGAGCGGTCCAAGGTCAGCGCGCGTCAAATGTTCGGACAGGCCCGACAAATGCGCCATGCCCATGTTGAGAATGATATTGGGCGGACTAGTCAGTTCGGCGCGCCAAGTGCGGGGTTCCACGGCAGGCGGTGCGCTCGATGATGGTGTTTGCTGCGCCGCCAGCACGGCGGGACAGGCGGCCAGCACAAATGCGGCGAGCATCGAAAATGGAAAATGGCGCATCATATCCCCAGTGTATTATGTGTATGATACGATAGGGGGATTTGGCTCCGTTGTGCAAGCCCCTTTTCATCGCGGGCAATGCGGCTAAGCTTTGGGCCATGACTGCACCACGCATTTGGACCGCCGCCCTCATCGTCATTGGTGATGAAATTTTGTCCGGCCGGACAGAGGATAAGAATATCGGCCAGATTGCGCGCTGGCTGAATGTGCAGGGCATACGGCTTTGCCATGTGCGCGTCGTCGGCGATGTGGAGGGTGCGATAATCGACGCGGTGCAGGCACTGTCCGCATCGCATGATTATCTTTTCACCACCGGCGGCATCGGCCCGACGCACGATGATATTACGGTTGATGCGATTGCCAAGGCTTTGGGGGTGGGTGTCGAACACCACCCTGACGCAGTGGCGGTGCTGACACGCTATTATGCCGACAAGGGCGGGGTCAATGACGCACGGCTGCGCATGGCGCGGGTGCCGGCAGGCGCCGAGTTGATCGTCAACCGCATGTCGGGCGCGCCCGGTATCCGCCATGGCAATATTTTCATCATGGCCGGGGTTCCCGCGATTACGGCGGGGATGCTTGATGCCCTGACCGGCGTGCTCGAAGGGGGCGCACCGTTGCGCTCCGTCACCATCGGCTGCTGGGTGCAGGAAAGCGAGATTGCGGATCTGCTCCGCGAAACGGAGCATGCGCATGATGGCTGTCAGATTGGCAGCTATCCCTTTTTCCGTGAAGGGCGGGTCGGCTGCAATTTCGTTGTCCGCAGTGTCGATGCGGCGGCGATCGATGCCTGCACCCGCGCGCTCAGCGATGCGCTGGACGCGATGGGCCACCTGTCGGTCGCGGACGGTATCTGAAAAAATACCCCGCCCGCGCACCCTTGTTTCTTATGGGTGCGCAGACGGGGTTTCCCGGCGCCGAAAGTAAGAGCGTTTCAGAAGCGATAGGCGATCGTTGCCGACCAGCGGCGCGGATCGTTGAAATAGGCTTCGACAAAGCCAAAGGCGGCGCTGCCGTCATATCCGGCGACCGGCACGCGCTGGTTGGTGACATTGTCGACCGCCAGACGCAGCGACCAGCCGGTTTGCGGCAGGGTGAAGCTGGTGGAGATATTCATCAACACATGGCGCGGCGCGCGCAGCAACGGCGTATTTTCAACGTCGATGAAGGTTGCGGTGCGGTAATTGGCGTCGATGCGGAAACCCCATGCCAATTGTTCGCTAAGGTCGGTGTCATAGGCGATGCTGGCCGCTGCCGTCACTTCGGGGGCTTGCTTTGGCGTGCGGTTCGACACGTCGGTTGGCACGCCCGCGATTACCGAGATGAAACGCTGATATTTGGCATCCAGCAGGCCGATCGCGCCGCTCAACGTCAATTCGGGCGTGATGCGGGCGCTGGTTTCCACCTCGACGCCTTGAATGCGCGAACGACCGGCATTTTCGGTGCGCACCACCAACAGGCCGGTCGATGCCGAAACTGTCGTGATCAGTAATTGCTGGTTGCGATAATTGTTGCGGAATGCCGACACGTTAAAGGTAAAGCCGTGGCCGGGTTCGGTCTTGATCCCCATCTCCCACGCGGTCAGCGTTTCGGGGTCATAGCTGCCCACTTCTTCGAGGGAGGTTGGACGACCATTGAACCCGCCCGAACGGAAACCACGCGTCCAGCTGGCATAGAGCATCGCATTATCGGCAAGGTCATACGAAAGCGACGCGCGCGGCGAGAAATTGTTCCAGCTCTCGGCGAGGCGATAGCTCGGCGTTCCGGCGAGCAGCGGCGCACCCGATTCATTGCGGATCGCCTGCTGAAAAAACCGCTTGCGCTCATGCGTGTAACGCCCGCCCAATTCGATGGTCAGCGCGTCGGTAATGTCAAAGGTGACATTGCCGAACAGCGCATAATTGGTCGTCACTTGACGGTTCAAAAAGTCGATGTTGAAATCGAGCGCAGTTGCAACCGGCGGCGGGAAAGCGGCGTTGAGCAATGCTTGATACAGGCCCTCTGCTACGATCAATTGTGTCGCGTCGGTCGAATGTTCGCGGAAATAATAGGCGCCGATCAACAGATTGCCGCGATCCTGAGCGAAGGGCGTATTATATTGTAATTCTTGCGAAAATTGCCGTGTGCGTTCGTCATGCAGGTCGCCGGCATAATTGATCGCCGCCGACGCATCGCCATCGCGCCCGAACACCATGTGCAGCCAGCGATAGGCGGTGATGGAGGTCAGCCGCCCGTCGCCAATGTCATAGGCGAGCTTGAGGTTGGTGTTCAGCGCGTCACCATCATCCCGGTTCAGGAACGGCGTGCTGTCGGTCTGGTTGATGCTCGGCGGCACGGTGCAGCAGGGGCCGAGGAAGGCGCTCTGCAGGCCGGAGAAAAAGCTTGGCGTGAAGGACAGCATCGAGTGCGCGGCGCTGTTCTGGCGGCGGTGCAGCCCATCCACCGACAGCGTCATGTCGAGCACATCGCCATCATGGTGGAGCGTCGCGCGCCCGGCAACGACGTTGCGATTGCCCAGATTCTTGCCCGACGGGATGCGCTGCCAGCCCTCGCCGAAATTGCCCAGCGCGCTCAGCCCCAGTGACCAGCTATCGCTGAGCGGCACATCGACCCGCGCGCGCACGCGCACATCGTTGAAACGGCCATAACGCACATCTGCTTCGCCGTTCAGATAGGATTCGGGCGTGTGGGTGGTGATGTTGATTGCACCGCCAATGGTGTTCTTGCCGAACAGTGAACCTTGTGGGCCGCGCAACACTTCAATCTGGTCGATGCCCATCAACTCGGTCATCGCGCCAAAGGTGCGCGCGATATAGACGCCATCGATATAAAGGCCGACCGCCGGGTCAGACGTGATGATGAAATCATTTTCGCCGACCCCACGGATGAAGGGGGCGATGCCGCCGCTGTTGCCGCCCTGGCCCGGGGTAAAGCTGATGTTGGGCGCGGCCTGTTGCAGATCGCTTACCGCGTCCCAGCCGCGCGCGGCCATTGCCTCTGCATTGACCGCGGTGACCGCAATCGGCACATCCTGCAGCAATTCTGATCTGCGCCGTGCAGTGACGATAATTGCATCATCGCCCGCATCCGCCGCCGAATTTGCCTGTGCTGCTGTGTCGCCATTTGCCGTTGAATCTTGCGCAAATGCCGGGGTTGAAAAGGCTGTTAGCGCCACCAAAAGCGCTGAACTCGCCAAAAATTGCGCCCGCGAACCGACTTTCATCACAATATGCTCCCCCAAGATAGTATTTGGAAATTTTGCGGCTACAAAAGCATATTGCGTATTGTTGCGCAAGGGCATTTACGCGAAATATGAAGAATATTCGACAAATATACCAATTTGCGTAATGGTATGGTTGGCGTTTGCGCAGGCTGCCGGTGGGATATGCCGGATTTTAGGGCTGCGCGCCTATTGCGCGCGCGGCAGGCGCACCAGACCAAAAAGCGCGCAGATGGCAATCAACGACGCCACGGCAAAGCCGATGCCGTAAAAATGCACTGGGGCGTTGGCGCTGGTGAACCAGGCGAGCAACGGGTTGTAGAGCAGCGGCGCTATCACAGAACCCACCGCCATGCTGCTCGATGCGATGCCTTGTACTTCGCCCTGGGTGGTGCGGTTGGCGCGGCGGGTCATCATCGCGGTCAGGCACGGGTGGATGAACGATGAAATGGCGATCAAGGGCATAACCGCCAGCGCCACCCAGCCATTTTCGCTAAAGGTCAATATCACCATGATGGTGATGGCCCCGACCAGCCCGATTTCGGCCATTCGCCGTTCGCCAAAGCGGGCGATGGCGCGCCGCGCAAACAGCGATTGGGTAATCGCCATGGCTATGCCCATCAGCGCCAGCGACACGCCAACCAGCGCATTCGACCAGCCAAAGCGGCCAATAGCGAAATAGGCCCAGGTCATCGGGTAAATCAGGCTGGCGAGCTGCCAGAGGAAATAAATGATGGTGATCGGCGTCAGCCCCGGCATCTGCCGGAGCTTGATGAGCGCCCCCACAGGGTTTGCGCGCCGCCAGTCAAAAGGGCGGCGATGTTCGCGCGCCAGCGTTTCGGGCAGCGCCACCCAGCCATAAGCAAAATTGGCAAAGGCGAGGATCGCAGAGGCATAAAATGGCCAGCGATAGTCAAATTCGCCCAGCAAACCGCCGACCGCCGGGCCCATAACAAAGCCTGCGCCAAAGGCGGCAGAGATGAGACCATAGAGGCGGGCGCGGTCATCCGCCGGGGTGATGTCGGCCAACACAGCTTGCGCGGGCGCATTGGTCGAACCGAACAAGCCGCTCAAAATCCGCGCCAGAAACAGCCAGCCCAGCGTCGGGGCGAGCGCCATAATCAGAAAATCGCAGGCAAAACCGAATAGCGAGCCGAGCAGCACCGGACGTCGCCCGAAACGGTCGGACAAATTGCCAATAACCGGCGAAAAGACGAATTGCATCGCGGCATAGGTCAGCGACAGCCAACCACCAATTGCCGTCGCATGCGCGATATTGCTGTGCGATAGTGCCATCACCAGATCGGGCACGACGGGGATGATGACGCCAAAGGCCATGGCGTTCAGAAACATCGTCGAGAGGACAAAGCGCACCGCCGCGCGATGCCCCTTTATGTCCGCCGCCGTGCCGGTCGGTTGCGCGGTGACCATCAACCTGCCCCACCAGCCGTGGTCGCGGGCAAAGCGCGATCCAGCTTGGCCGCCAATATTTCGATCATTTCCTGCAAACGGCCGATTTCCAGTTCGGCGCGCAAATTCACCTCATAATCGAGGCTGGCGGACAGCCGGTCTTTGGCGGCTTGGCGATTCTGGCTCATCATGATGATCGGTGCCTGAATCGCCGCCAACATCGACAACATCAGGTTGAGGAAGGTGTAGGGATAGGGGTCAAAGGCCATGTGCCAATGTGCCAGCACATCGGTGTTGAGCAGCATCCAGAACAGCAGGACAACGCCAAAGCCGATGATGAAGGCCCAGGAACCGCCAACCGCCGCCACTTTGTCAGCCAATCGTTCGCCGCGGGTTGCGCTGTCATCTGCCACATCGGCGGCATCGCGACTGGTTGGTGCATGGGCGGCAATCGCTTCGAGCACATGTATTTCTTCGGGTTCGAGTTGTCCCAACCCCTTGCCGAGCAGCCGTTCGGCCAGTTCACCAATCTCGATTCCATGCGGATGGCTGAAAATATGCGTGTTCATGGCTGCGGCTCCTCAACATGCAGCGACAGGTGGCGTTTTTGCGCCATTTCCGGCAACGCCCCTTGAGGGCTTTGGCCCTTCTGTCAAGCGTCGCGCGCCGCGATCTCCGCGCGAGCGGCGAGAAGGCCGGAACGCAAGTGGAGGCCAATCGAACCCTGATGGCTGCAGACCGGCACGTCATCAGCAAATGGAGCGGGTGAAGGGGATTCGAAGCTGCGCGAGCGGCGAGAAGGCCGGAACGCAAGTGGAGGCCAATCGAACCCTGATGGCTGCAGACCGGCACATCATCAGCAAATGGAGCGGGTGAAGGGAATCGAACCCTCGTATTCAGCTTGGGAAGCTGCTGCTCTA
>CAUJJQ010000251.1 GCA_963205285.1 Pseudomonadota bacterium
GTGCGCGGATTGTCCAGCCCGACCCCCTTCATCGGCCCGAAACGCAGTGTTTCGGGGCCGCGCGACGCCATGACCTCTATCGGCATACAGGCTTCGAAATAGGGCGTATCCTTTTCCCATTCGCGAAAATCGCCGGTATCCGCAGCCAGCAATAGCTCGACAAAGGCGTGATATTGCGCCTTATCCATCGGGCAGTTGATATAATCCTTGCCATCACCGAGCGCCGATCCTTTGTCCCAGCGGCTCGCCATCCACGCGACATCCATGTCAATGCTGTCGCGCTGAACAATTGGGGCAATGGCGTCAAAAAAGGCCAGCGCATCGCGCCCCGTCGCCCCGCCAATGGCGTCGGCAAGGGCAGGGGCCGTCAACGGCCCGGTAGCGATGATGGTCGCGCCACTTTCCGGCAATATATCAACACGTTCGCGCGTGATGTTGATATTGGGATGATCATCGATGCGGCGAGTGACTTCGGCAGAAAAAGCCTCCCTATCGACCGCCAGTGCTGACCCCGCGGGCAGGGCGTGCTTGTCCGCTGCGTCCATGATCAGCGAACCCAGCATCCGCATCTCCCGGTGGAGCAAGCCGACCGCATTATGGTCACCATCATCCGAGCGAAAGCTGTTGGAACAGACCATTTCGGCCAATCCATCGCCTTGATGCGCCGCTGTCGTATCGCCAGACCCCCGCATTTCGGAGAGGCGTACCCGCCGCCCTGCCTCGGCCAATTGCCATGCAGCCTCGCTCCCCGCCAGTCCGCCGCCGATGATGTGGACGTCATAATCTTTATTGTTCATGGCCGCACCCCTTGGCGAAGCATGGCCGCTGATGCAATAGGGGGCAAAGGGGATGTATATGCGGCTATTTTGGTGGGCAGCGATATTGGCTGGCGTCAGTTACATGGCGGCGGTGCTGTACCAAATACACGGCCCGGCGATCATCATCTGGAAGGGGCTGGGGGTTGGCCTGTTGGCGCTCTGGGCGGCGATGATGGCCAATCAGCGCGATGGCTGGTTGATCGCCCTGGTGCTGGCGCTCGGCGCACTGGGTGACGTGCTGCTCGATTCCAAGGGGCTGGAAATGGGCGCGCTGGCCTTTGCGGCGGGTCATTTTGTCGCCATCTACCTTTATGCACGCAACGCGCGGCCGCAGCGCAGCCTGTCGCAAAATCTGCTGGCGCTGGCGCTGGTGCCACTCGCGCTGATCATCTGCGTGGCGATGCTCTATCCCGCCGCAGGGTGGTGGCATGCGGCGCTCTATACCGCGATAGTCGCTGCCATGGCGTCATTCGCTTGGATCAGCCGATTTCCGCGTTATCACACCGGATTGGGTGCAATCGCCTTTCTGGTCAGCGATTTGCTGATTTTCGCGCGGGCCGGCGGGCATGTGGCGCCCGTTCTAACCTCCGCGCTCATCTGGCCGCTATATTTCGGCGGTCAGGCACTGATTGCGCACGGGGTGGTGACAACCCTGCGCGCAGCGCGTTAATCTGCCCATGCAGCAATGGTGGTGCGATGGAGCAGCCGATCATAGCCATCATAGCCGCCGGTCGCTCGGTGGAGCAGCGAGCGATTGTCCCACATCAGCAGCATATTGGGCTGCCAGACATGGCTATAGCGAAACGCCGGGCGATCCTGCCAGGCGACAAGGTCACGCAGCAGGGCCAGCGCATCGCCCTCATCCATGTCGGCAAATCCGATGATATAGCCCGCGCAGCCAAAAATCCCCGCCCGCCCTGTTTCGGGGTGACGCTGAATGATCGGGTGGAGTTGGGTCGCGAGCGCGGTTTCGCTGCTGCGAATGTCCATACTGCGGCCCTTGTCGCCAACCCCGTACATGCCTGCTGGCGCATAGCCGCCGCGCGCGCTGTGGATGGCGAACCGCCCTTCGAGGCGCTGGCATAGCGCGTCGGGCATGGCGTCGAACGCCATATGCTGGTTGACGAATTCGGTGTTGCCCCCTTGCGGGGGGATGGTGATGCTGTAAAGGCAGGTGCCCGCAGGCGGGCGCGCCTGAAAACTCCAGTCGCTGTGCCAATTTTCGGCGAACAATGGCGCGGTTTCGTCGGCGCGGCGCTTTACCGCGATGATGTGCCGCCGCCCCTTGATCGGGGCAATGAATGGGTCGTCGCCAAAACCCCCGAAATATTGGCTGAAACGCTCCAGATCATCATCACTCAGTCGTTGTTGGGGAAAGGCGAGCACATGGTGTTGCAGCCATAGCGCGCGGATTTCGGCAACCGCATCCGCGGGCAATGGTCGCGCTAGGTCGAATCCACGGATAGTTGCGCCACAGGATTGACCTGAAAGGATAATCTCAATGCCCATACCCCATGCTGCGTCATGGTAGGCAACAGGTCAATCGGCTTTGCGCACGCTTTGCACTGCGAGCAGGGGTAGGGGAGCATAGATATGCGGAAAGAGCGCGCCGCCACGTGATTTTTCCCAGCGGACCTTGTCCCCCAATGCGGCTAAATCCACCTCTGCAATTGTCAAGTCAGTCTGATTTTTGAAATGTTTATCGATTGTTTCTGACAATTGTTCTGCGGTGGACAGGTGGATATAGCCATCAGCCAGATCGACCGGCGCACCCCGGAACACGCCGTCGCGGACAAAATCCGTCCATTGTGCCTGTGTCAGCACCTTATAGGCAAAGCGTTCGGTCATTCGACGGGTGCTGGGGTGCCATTTGCACCTGCATCCTCGCCATCATCCTCTGCACTATCACCGCTGTCGCTAATCCGTGCCACGCTGACCACATGTTCGGCATCGGCAACATCGAACAGGCGGACGCCCGCGCTGCCGCGCCCGATGACGCGCAGACTGTCCAGCCCAATGCGGATCAGCTTCGCCTGGTCGGTTACCAGCATCAATTGGTGCGATTGTTCGGCGGGGAAGCTCGCGACAACAGGGCCGTTGCGCGCGATATTGTCGATATTGGTGATACCCTGGCCGCCACGCCCAGTGCGGCGATATTCATAGGCGCTCGACAATTTGCCATAGCCATTGGCGCAGACGGTAAGGATGAATTGTTCCTTTGCCTGCAACTGCGCATAACGTTCAGCGGTCATCTGGGGTTCGCTGTCACGCTCGCCCTTCCACGCGGCGTGGCGCAGATAATCCTCCCGCTCCTCCTGGTCGCGCACTCCAACACGGTGGAGGATCGAGAGCGAAATCACCTCATCCCCATCGCGCAATGTCATCCCGCGCACCCCCGTTGAGGTACGGCTCTGAAATTCGCGGACGTCATCGCCAGCAAAGCGTATCGCCTTACCATATCGGGTGGCGAGCAGCACATCATCATCGGGATTGAGCAGCGCAACGCCGATCAACCGGTCGTCGCTATCATCCTCAAAGCGCATGGCAAACTTGCCATTCGATGGAATGTTTGTGAAGCTGTCCATCGAATTACGACGGATATTTCCCTTTGCCGTCGCAAAAACGACACTCAATTCGCCCCATAAATTTTCATCTTCGGGCAGCGGCAGGACGGTCGAAATATTCTCCCCATCTGCCAGCGGCAGCAAATTGACCATCGGCCGCCCGCGCGTTGCCGGGCCGCCTTCGGGCAGTCGCCAGACTTTTTTGCGATATACTTTGCCGTGGGTGGAGAAAAACAGCACCGGCGTGTGGGTGGATGTGACGAAAATTTCGGTGACGACATCCTCATCCTTGGTCGCCATGCCCGCGCGCCCCTTGCCGCCACGCCGTTGCTGCCGAAATGCGTCGAGGTTGGTGCGTTTGATATAACCGTCCATGGTGACAGTCACCACCATCTCCTCCCGTTCGATGAGGTCTTCATCCTCTATCCCATCGGCAGCGGCGGTAATTTCGGTGCGGCGCGGGGTCGCAAAAGCATCGCGCACCGCGATCAATTCTTCGCGCATCACCGCATAAAGCTTCGTGCGGTCGCCCAAAATATCGAGCAGTTCGGCAATTTTCACCGACAGTAATTTGAGTTCACTGCCGATTTCATCGCGCCCCAGCGCGGTCAGGCGGTGGAGACGCAGTTCGAGGATGGCGCGCACCTGCGTATCAGACAGGCGATAGGTTGCACCCTCTGCCTCCGCATCCAGCGCCTCTACCAAGCGGATATAGGGCGCGATATCGCCCATCGGCCATTCGCGGGCCAACAGCGCGGCGCGTGCTTCGGCTGCGTTGGCGCTGGAGCGGATGATGCGTACGACATCGTCCAAATTGGTGACCGCTACGACGAGACCGAGCAAAATATGCGCCCGGTCGCGCGCCTTGTTCAGTTCAAATTTGCACCGCCGGGTGATGACCTGTTCACGAAAGGCGATGAAACTGGTGAGTATGTCCTTCAGCCCCAGAATCTCCGGCCGGCCGCCCCGAATGGCGAGCATATTGGCCGGAAAACTGGCTTGCGCCGGGGTGTGACGCCACAATTGGTTGAGCACGACATCGGGGGTGGCATCGCGTTTCAGGTCGATGACGATGCGCACGCCAGCGCGCGAACTTTCGTCGCGGATATCGCTGATCCCCTCAATCCGCTTTTCCTTGGCGGCTTCGGCAATTTTTTCTACCAGCCCCGACTTGCCCACCTGATAGGGAATGGCGGTCAGCACGATGGAACGGCGATCTCCGCGCCCTTCCTCCACCACATTGCGGCTGCGCATCATGATGGATCCGCGCCCGGTGTGATAGGCATTGCGCGCGCCGCTCTGTCCCAAAATCAGCGCGCCGGTCGGGAAATCTGGCGCGGGGACGATGCGCATCAGACCATCGGTTGAAATTGCCGGATCATCGATGGTGGCAAGGCAGGCGTCGATGACTTCGCCCAGATTGTGCGGCGGGATATTGGTTGCCATGCCAACCGCGATCCCACCCGC
>CAUJJQ010000252.1 GCA_963205285.1 Pseudomonadota bacterium
GATTGGGGCCATGCATGGGGGTGAAGCGCCGCGCGCGGGGCAATGATGTGCCGCCCATAAAGAGCGCAAATGGAGCCCATATGTCCCAGCCTCTCCTCTATGATTATTTCCGCTCGTCCGCTTGCTACCGGGTGCGCATCGCGCTCAATCTGAAGGGTGTGGATTATCAGGCGGTGCCGACCAGCCTGCTCGCCGGGGATCAGAAGAGCGAGGCATATCGCGCGATAAACCCGCAGGGCTTTGTCCCCGCATTGGTGGTCGATGGGGTGGTGCTGACGCAGAGTCTGGCCATCATCGACTGGCTCGACCACCAGCATCCTGACCCGCGCCTCATCCCCGCCGACCCCCTCGAACGCGCGCGCGCGCTGGCGCTGACGATGGTGATTGCCGCCGACATTCACCCCATCAACAATCTGCGCATCCTCAAATATCTAGGCAATGATTTGGGGCTGCGCGAAGTGACGCGCGACAATTGGTATCGCCACTGGATTGTAGAGGGGTTCAACGCGTTGGAAGCGATGTCTGACGGGGCTTCGCCCTTTCTGGCTGGCGATGCGCCGGGGATTGCCGATATCTTCCTCGTCCCACAGATGTATAATGCCCGCCGTTTTGAGGTGGATTTGACCCCCTATCCCCGGCTGGTTGCGGCCGATGCGGCGGCGCGCGCGCTTGCCCCCTTTGCCGCCGCCGCGCCCGATATGGTAAAACCCGAAGGCCTATGACCGGGACGCTCAACCTCGAAGGCTTTTTGCCCTATCGCCTGTCGATTGCATCCTATGCGGTGTCCGAACGTATCGCGGGGGATTATCACCAGCGTTTTGGCCTGAAAGTCCCCGAATGGCGGCTGATGGCGGTATTGGGTGAAGGGTCGCCGCAAACCCAGCGCGAATTGGGGCGGGTAACGCGGATGGACAAGGTGACGGTCAGCCGCGCGGCGATGGCGCTGGCCGAACGGGGGCTGGTGTCGCGGGTCGCCAGTGCGCGCGACGGGCGCTCGCACCATCTGGCGCTGACCAAGGCGGGGTGGAGCCTGTATGCCGACATATCGGCGGTCGCGCTGCGCCATGAACAGGCTATTTTGGCCGGATTTTCGGCAAAAGAACGCGCGCTGCTGGGCGATATGCTGCTGCGGCTGCGCGATGCGGCGGATGATTTAGCTGGGGAAGGGGTGGGTTAGGCGGCGCTTGCCTCTCCACCATTTCGGCTATATAGTATCGTATGAAACTAAATGGGCGCGGACGATTCTATATACCCTGCGCGTTGGATGAGGTGGATGACATGGTGGAAACGGGCGAACATCTGAACCCATTGGGGCTGGATGGCTTTGAATTTGTGGAGTTTTCAGCACCAGAAAAGGGCGTGCTCGAACCCGTATTCACCGCCATGGGCTTTACCCGCATTGCCCGCCACCGTTCCAAGGATGTGGATTTGTGGCGGCAGGGGGAAATCAACCTCATCGCCAATTATGAACCGCGCAGCCCCGCCGCTTTCTTTGCTGCTGAACATGGCCCATCGGCCTGCGGCATGGGTTTTCGTGTCAAGAACAGCGCTGATGCCTATGCAGAGGCGTTGCGGCGCGGCGCTGAACCGGTAGCGAGCAGCACCGGCATGATGGAATTGCGCATCCCCGCGATCAAGGGGATTGGTGGTGCCTTCATCTACCTTATCGACCGTTACGCCAGTCTGGCAAACCCCGATACCTTGTCGATTTACGACATTGATTTTGCATATCTGCCGGGCGTCGAACGCTATCCCTTGGGCGCGGGTTTCAGCCACATCGACCATCTGACGCATAATGTTTATGCCGGACGCATGGCATATTGGGCCGATTATTATGAGCGTATCTTCAATTTCCGGGAGATACGATATTTCGACATCAAGGGCGAATATACTGGCCTGACGTCCAAGGCGATGACCGCGCCCGATGGCAAAATCCGCATCCCGCTGAATGAAGAGGGTAAGGCGGGTGGCGGCCAGATAGAGGAATATCTGCGCGCCTATAATGGTGAAGGTATTCAGCATATTGCGCTGATTTGTGATGATCTCATCACCTGCATCGACCGGTTAAAGGCCGCAGGCGTGCCGTTGATGGCCGCGCCGCCCGCGACCTATTATGAAATGCTCGAAGATCGCCTGCCCGGCCATGGCGAACCGGTCAGCGAATTACAGGCGCGCGGCATTTTGCTCGACGGGTCGACCGAGGCGGGTGACCCGCGCCTCCTCCTCCAGATATTTGCCCAGCCGCAAATCGGTCCGGTCTTTTTCGAATTCATCCAGCGCAAAAAGGATGAAGGCTTTGGCGAGGGTAATTTCACCGCATTGTTCAAATCGATGGAGGCGGACCAGTTGCGGCGCGGTGCGCTCGAAACCGCGGACGCCGGGGCAGGAGAGGGCTGATGCACGTCGACGTGAAAACCGCCCCGCGCGATATTGTCGCAGCGGTGCCAGCGGTGCGCCGCATCCACCATGTCGCCTATCGCTGCCACGACGCCAGGGAAACGGTTGATTGGTATGGCCGGATGCTCGGCTTTGCCTATACCAACGCCTTTGCCGAAGACACGGTGCCCTCCACCGGCGCGCACGACCCCTATATGCACGTCTTTCTGGACTGCGGCGGGGGCAATGTGCTCGCCTTTTTTGAGCTGCCCGAACAGCCCGCGATGGCGCGCGACCCCAATACGCCGGCATGGGTGCAGCATCTGGCCTTTGAGGTGGATGATTTCGATACCCTGCTCGCCGCCAAAGCGCATCTGGAGGAACAGGGGGTCGAAGTGCTCGGCCCGACGTGGCACGGCATTTTCCGTTCTATCTATTTCTTTGATCCCAATGGTCACCGGCTTGAACTGGCCTGCAACATCGGCACGGCGGACCAATATGCCGAGTTGCAGGCGCTGGCCGGGCCGATGCTGGAGGAATGGAGCCGCACCAAACGTGCACCCGCAAGCGCCAAATGGCTGCATGTCGAACCAGGCAGCCTGAGCGAATAAGCCGCGACAGAGGCAAAAAAAATCGGCATGGTGACGCCATGCGGCAGGAGGATTTTGCATGAAATTGGCGAGCTTGAAGGGCGGACGCGACGGCCATCTGGTCGTGGTGTCGGATGATTTGGCTTATTATGCCGACGCGGCGGCGATTGCGCCGACTTTGCAGGTGGCGCTCGACAATTGGGACAATGCAGCCCCCCGTCTCGCCGCTTTGGCAACCGATTTGAACCACGGGGCGATCCCGCGCGAACGCTTCCACGAACATGATTGCGCAGCCCCCCTGCCGCGCGCCTATCAATGGGCCGATGGCAGCGCTTATGTGAACCATGTCGCGCTAGTGCGGCAGGCGCGCAGCGCCGAAATGCCCGACAGTTTCTGGCACGACCCGTTGATGTATCAGGGCGGCAGCGACGGATTTTTGGGGCCGCGTGATGCGATCCCCTTGGCCGATGTGGCATGGGGCTGCGACATGGAAGCCGAAATTGTGGTCGTCACCGGCGATGTGCCGATGGGGGTGAGCGCCGAACAAGCGCGCGAATATATCCGCCTCGTTGGCCTAACCAATGATGTGTCGCTGCGCGGGTTGATACCCGGCGAACTGGCCAAAGGGTTCGGATTTTTCCAGTCCAAACCGGCGAGCGCATTTTCCCCCGTTTTCGTTACCCCCGATGCGTTGGGCGCACGTTGGGACGGCGGCAAATTGCACGGGGCCTTGTGTGTTGACCTGAACGGCGCACCGCTGGGCCGCGCCGATGCCGGGGTCGATATGACTTTTGATTTCGGCCAGCTCATCGCCCATGCCGCCAAAACGCGCAATTTATGCGCCGGCACCATCATCGGGTCGGGCACCGTTTCCAACCGCGATGCCGGCGGCGGGCCGGGCCGTCCGGTGGCCGATGGCGGGCTGGGTTACAGTTGTCTGGCAGAGGTGCGGACGATCGAAACGATCTTGCATGGCAAGCCGGTGACGCCGTTCATGGCAGCGGGCGATGTCGTGCGTATCTGGATGGATGATGACCGGCACCATAATATTTTCGGTGCCATCGAGCAGCAGGTGGTGGGGGTCTTTCAAACTGGATCCCCACTTTCGCGGGGATGACAAGTGGGGAGGCGCTGTGATTATGCAGTAGGCCTCCTCGTTGTGCTCCTGCGAAAGCAGGAGCCTAGGCCGATTACAATATTTGTGGTCACTGGATTGTGACCTTCGCCTGCTGTGCGCCACCCCAGCCGATGCCGGGGTGGCAGCCGCCTTATTTCACCATCGCATCCTTGATGTCGCAGGCCGCTGGGCCGAGGATGACGATAAACAGCACCGGTAGAATGAACAAAATCAGCGGCACGGTCATGATTGCGGGCAGGCGTGCGGCCTTTTCCTCCGCGCGCATCATCCGTTCGTTGCGGAATTCGGCGGACAGGACGCGTAGCGCCGAAGCGAGCGGGGTGCCGTATTTTTCGGTCTGGATCAGCGTCGTCACCACCCCGCGCACCGAATCAAGATCGACGCGATAGGCAAGGTTTTCGAGCGCCATGCGCCGTTCGGTCAGGAACGATAGTTCGATGGAGGTCAGCGCAAATTCTTCGCCCAGATCGGGATAGGCCTTGCCCAGTTCCTTGGCGACGCGCGCAAAGGCAGCATCGACGGTCAGCCCCGCTTCGGCGCAGATGACGAGCAGGTCGAGCGCATCGGGCA
>CAUJJQ010000253.1 GCA_963205285.1 Pseudomonadota bacterium
ATGGATGAAGGATTTGAACCATGATGGGATTTAGCATCTGGCACTTGCTGCTGCTGGGCGTGGTGGTGTTGCTGTTGTTCGGTGGTGGCCGATTTTCGAATATGATGGGTGACGTTGCCAAAGGCATTAAGGAATTTAAGAAGGGCATGACCGACGAAGATGCCCCGGCCAGCCCGCCGCCAACCCGCATCGAAGGGCGCGCGGCGAGCGATGCGCCGATTGCCAGCGAGAGCCGCGAAAGCGAGCCGCGATAAGCAACAGAGGCGACGCGGGAATACGCCATGTTTGATGTTGCGCCGACGGAATTATTGCTGTTGGCGATGGTCGCTTTGGTGGTCATCGGTCCCAAGGATTTGCCCAAGGCGTTGCGCTTTGTCGGTAAGTGGGTTGGCCGTGCGCGCGGTATGGCGCGCCATTTTCGCACCGGCATCGACACAATGATGCGCGAAGCGGAATTGGAGGATATGGAGAAAAAATGGCGCGCGCATAACGAGGAAATTATGCGCAGCTTTCCAGATTTGAACGCGCCCGTCCTGCCCCCCAATGCGCTGGGGCCGGGGGGTGAGCGCGCCGCAATGCTGCCGCTCGACGGCGCGGCGAATGCTGGCGCGCCTGAGGAGGTTGCAGGGCCGCCGGTTCCATCGGCCGCACCGGCACCCATCGGGCCAGAAAAGCCATGAGCGCGACCGAACAGGTTGGCGTTGATGCCGCGCCGACGACAGAATCGCCCAAAGACGCCGATGCCGCCGCGATAGAGGCGACGCGCGCGCCCTTGCTCGACCATCTCATCGAACTGCGCCGCCGTCTGCTATGGGCGATGGCGGCATTGCTAGCCGCCTTTTTCGTCGGGCTCTATTTTGCCGATCAGATTTTTGCGGTGTTGGTGAAGCCACTGCTGCGCGCGGGGCAGGACAGGGTGATTTACACCCAGATGTTCGAAGCCTTTTTCGTCCAGATGAAGGTGGCGCTCTTCGCCGCCGTCATGATCGCCTTTCCGGTTATCGCGACGCAAATATGGCGATTTGTCGCGCCCGGCCTCTATGGCAAAGAGAAACGGGCATTTTTGCCCTTTCTCATCGCATCGCCGGTGCTGTTCATCCTTGGGGCCAGCCTGTCCTATTTCTTTGCCATCCCGATTGCGCTTAAATTTCTGTTGGGATTTCAAGGGAATGTCGGCGGGGTCGCGCGCGAAGCCTTGCCTGCGGTGGGCAGTTACCTCGACTTTGTGATGCAATTCATCCTGGCCTTTGGCATCGCCTTTCAGATGCCCATCCTCCTCATGCTGCTCGAACGCAGCGGCATCGTTACCTATGAACAATTAAAGGGCGCGCGCCGGTACATGATCGTCGCGGCCTTCGCCATCGGCGCGGTTTTTACCCCGCCTGATGCGGTCAGCCAATTATTGCTCGCCATTCCGCTGTGCCTGTTGTTCGAAGGCTCGCTGGCGGCCATCTGGCTGACGCGGCGGCGCAAAAAGGCAGTTTAGAGCGATTTCAAGTGAAATGGGACATTTCACGGCTCGGAAATCGCGCAATGCGGGTACTAGAGCGATAATCGCGCCGTCAGGCGGATGTCGCGCCCGCTGAGCGGCACATAATCCTTGGTCAGGCTGGTGTGGCGGCGGGCATCGACGTCAAAAATATTATTGGCGGACAGGATGAGGGTAAGCGCGCGATTGCCCGCCAATGGTTTCCATTGCGCCGACAAATTGACCAAAAATTGCCCTTCGGTTGGCGTTTCATTTGTCGCCAGCCGGTGCTGCGCCGCTGTCCATTCGCCTTCGCCCCTTATATTCCAGCCTTCATTGCCCCAGCTCAGCCCGCCACGCAGCCGTAGCGGCGGGATTTGGGGGATGTTGCCGCCGCTGCTCAGCCGTGCACGGACATAATCCGCCGCAATATCACCGCTGAGTTGCGCGCTGCCCAGATATGCAATCGGCCCTTCGATTTGCGCTTCTCCACCCCAATAATGCGCATTCTGCTGCCGATATTGAAAGACGGGCAGGTCATCGATGCGCGTGCCGCTGTCAAATGGCGCAATGAAATTGTCGAACCATGCGCCAAAGGTGGAAAATTTGGCATGGACATCATTGACGTGGAGGTGGAGGTCGCCCTCCACCCCCCAGCTATCCTCAGGCCGAAAATTGGGATTGCCCAGTTCATAGCTTTGCGTCGCGGCATGCGGACCGTTCGACAGCAATTCCTCCGCATTGGGCGCGCGGCGGGTGCGTGAGAGGGTGAGGCCCAGCGTCGAGCCAGCATCGCCCAAATCCATTTCCCAGCCCAGCGCTGCGGAAAAGAGGGTGAAGTGCCGCGAAATTGCGCCGCTGTCGGTGGCAACGCGGCTTTGCGCCAGCCGCGCCGATGCGGCAAACCGGCCCCAATTGGTGGAGAGGCGCTGCTGTGTGAATAATGCGATATTCTGGCTGGTTGATGCCGGCAAAAAGGCTTCATCGCCGATGACGTTGAGGTCGCGCAGCGACAGACTGATCCCGCTCGTCCCCCGCCAGTTGCCGCGCGTGGCCTGCACCATGGTCAGCCGCCCCTCCACCCCCTTGGTCAAAAATCGGGTGCCGAGCACGCCATCGTCAAATTCGCCGTGTGCATAATCGGCAAAGCCCGCGCGCAAGGTCAATCTATCGACAAAGGGGCCGCCCACATTGACTTCGGCCCGCATATCGGCCCGCCATTGGTTGAGGCGGATTTGCGCGGCTTCATCATCCGCCGGGCGCGGCGGAATGCCATAATCGCTGTGCAGGCGGCTGAACGATACCCCCAAATTGCCGCCATCATCTATCCAGGCGAGGCTGCCGGTCAGCGCGTAGCTTTCGCTGGCGTTGTTGGGCAGGCGGCCACGCAAATTGGCCGCGTTGGTGAGCTTGTCGCCAGCAGCATCATCGCCCGCGCCATAGGCATCGGCGGCGGCGGCGAACAGGTCGCGGCGCAGGCCGGGGGCGGCAACATAGCCGCCGATATGGACATCATCACTCTTGGACCAACTGCCATCGACATGCGCGACCAGATTGGGGGTAAGCGCCGCGTCGAGTGCCATCGCCGCGCTGCGGCTGTTGGCAGCAGTGCCCATGTTTACCAGGGCGTCGAGGTGGACATGGCTTTGCGGCACGCGTAGCGGGATGCGCCGGTCGATGACATTTACCGCCCCTGCGACCGGATTTGCGCCATAAAGCAGGCTCGCCGCCCCCCGGATAATTTCCACCCGTTCGGCGCCGAGTGTGTCGATTGCCACAGCATGGTCGGCGCTGGTGCCCGATGCGTCGATCGAGGCGATGCCGTCGGTTAATATGGGCGCGCGGTCGCCGCCAAAGCCGCGCAGCAGCGGGCGGGAAGCGCCGGGGGTAAAGCTGCTCGCCGAAACACCCGGCAGGCTGGTTAACGCATCGCCGATTTGTGCGCGCAGGCTGCGGGCCAGCGCATCCCCCTCCACCACCGCGACGCTGCCTATGCTGTGGCGCGCAGAGTCGAGCGGCGCGGTCACCACCAGATCGGCATCGGGGGTGTGCAGATCATCATCCTGCGCGCTGGTCTGGGCAGTTGCGATGGTGGGCAGGCTGACAAAGAGGAGGAGTAGCGGGAGTTTGCGGCGCAAATGGCGCATATCGGCACCTTTTTGGGGGGAGGGATTGCGCTGGCCAATAAGGATATGTTGTAACATGCGCAATAGCGTCATTGGCATTTCATCGCGCCGGACGCGCCGTTCATCGACAATTGTCGTCGCTGTTCGGAGCGGGCGCACTTGCCGCGCGGGTGCGCCATGGCTAAGCTTGGCGGCGTGACAATATCTTGCGCCAACAGCATCGAACTTATCGGCAATACGCCGCTTGTCCGCCTTTCTGGGCCGAGCGCTGCGGCGCGTGCTGAGATTTTCGGCAACTGCGAAGATACCACCCCCGGCGCATCGATAAAGGACCGCGCGGCGCTTAATATCGTGCGCGATGCACAGGAGCGCGGGCTGCTGAGTCCCGGCGGCACGATT
>CAUJJQ010000254.1 GCA_963205285.1 Pseudomonadota bacterium
CTGCCCTGCGGTTCTTGCTTCCCAGAGGATCAACCGGAAGGAGAAAGACTATGGCGGCCCCTGTCGTCACGCTACAGCATTTGATTGAGGCCGGTGCCCATTTTGGCCACCAGACCCACCGCTGGAACCCGCGCATGAAGCCGTATATTTTCGGTGAGCGCAACGGCATCCACATCATCGATTTGTCGCAGACTGTGCCGCTGTTCGCGCGCGCGCTCGAATTTGTTGCAGCGACTGTGCAGGGCGGCGGCAAAGTGCTGTTCGTCGGTACCAAGCGCCAGGCGCAAGGGCCGGTTGCCGATGCCGCACGCGCGTCGGGCCAGCATTTCGTCAACCACCGCTGGTTGGGCGGCATGCTCACCAACTGGAAGACGATTGCCAATTCGATCAAGCGGTTAAAGACGCTTGAAGAGAAATTGTCTGATGGTGCCGGCGGCGTTACCAAGAAAGAGGCGCTGCAACTGACCCGCGAACGTGACAAGCTCGAGGCCAGCCTTGGCGGGATTCGCGACATGGGTGGCATTCCCGAAGTCATGTTCGTGATCGACGCGAACAAGGAAATGCTGGCGATTAAGGAAGCCAATACGCTGGGTATTCCGGTCGTTGCCATCCTCGATTCCAACGTGTCGCCCGACGGCATTGCTTTCCCGGTTCCGGCGAATGACGATGCCAGCCGCGCCATCCGCCTTTATTGCGAAGCGATTGCCACGGCTGCGACGCGCGGCGGGCAGGGTGCGGCACAGGCACGCGGCGAAGATTTGGGCGCGCGCGAAGAAGCGCCGGTCGAAGATACGCTGATCGTTGAAGAAATCGTCGAAGCCCTTGTGGAATCGGTGCCTGCCGCCGAAGCTGCTGCCGCTGATGCACCTGCCGATGCGGGTCAGGCAGAGGGTTAAGGGGAGCATTGCCTCGTCCGCCATGCGGGCGAGGCACCCCTAATGTCTGGGCAAAATCCGGGGCGCGCATCGTCGCTGCCCCCATTTAGCATGAGGATGGAAAAATGGCTGAGATTACAGCTGCTGCCGTAAAGGATCTGCGCGAACGCACAGGTGCGGGCATGATGGATTGCAAAAAGGCGCTGAGCGAAACCGCTGGCGACATTGAAGCGGCGGTCGATTGGCTGCGTACCAAGGGTCTGGCCGCTGCCGCGAAAAAGGCTGGCCGCGTGGCTGCCGAAGGTTTGGTCGGCGTTGCCACCAACGGCACGCATGGCGCGGTGGTTGAGGTCAATTCCGAAACCGATTTCGTCGCCAAGAACGACCAGTTTCAAAGCTTTGTTCGCGCCGTTACCGACGTCGCGCTCAGCCGTGGTGAAAGCGACATCGACGCGTTAAAGGCCGCACCAATGGGCGCATCGACCGTTGGCGACGTGCTGACCGGCAATATCGCCACCATCGGCGAAAACCAGTCGCTACGGCGCGCAGTCACCGTGTCGGTAAAACAGGGCGTCGTGGTTTCCTATGTCCACAATGCTGCCGGGCCAGGCCTGGGCAAGATTGGCGTGCTCGTCGCATTGGAAAGCAGCGCGGATGAAGCGACGCTGACCGGGCTTGGCAAGCAGTTGGCGATGCATATTGCGGCGGCCAACCCGCTCGCCCTGTCGAGCGAGGCGCTCGATGCCGAACTCATCGCTCGCGAACGCGCGATTGCTGAGGAAAAGGCCAAGGAAAGCGGTAAGCCCGCTGAGATCGTCGCCAAGATGGTCGATGGTTCGATCGCCAAGTTCCGCAAGGAAAATGCGCTGCTCAGCCAGCCCTTTGTCATCGACGGCAAAACACCGGTGGCCGAAGTGGTGGCCGCAGCGGGTAAAGAAGCGGGCGCGACCATCACGCTCACCGATTTTGTCCGCATGCAACTGGGCGAAGGCATCGAAAAGCAGGAAAGCGATTTCGCTGCCGAAGTCGCAGCTGCGGCCAGCGCCTAATCCTTGATATGGTGCCCCTGCCTGTGCGGGGGCACCATATGTTCAGCCATTGTCATCCCCGCAAAAGCGGGGCCTCAGTGGAATAAAACGCCAACCCCTACCCCCTTCCCGTAAACGGGAGGGGGACGTATTGCGCCCCGTCGGTGTCGACGCAATGCATTGCGCATAATATATTTCGCCTTTCGCCCGATTTTATTTTGTGCCTATTGTGCCGTTCCAAAGAAGGGGAGGGCATGAACATGCGGCGTGGACTTATTTTGACTTTGGCGGCGGCAAGTTTGTTCACCCCCATCATGGCAAGCGCGCAGGATTCTGGTGATACTGCCAACCGCCGTTATGTGCCCGCGCCTTGGTGGATGCGCGATCCGGTGATTGCCGCGCGCGGGCGCGTACATATCGATCGGGCGGCAAATCGCGCCAGTTTCACCGCGACGTTCAGCGAAGTGGGCGACACCGCCGAACAGGCACTGGCCAACGCCGCGCGCCGTTCGGGGCCGCTCGATGCGCGTTTGCAGGCCTTTGGCGAAGAAAAATTGCGCTTTACCCGCACCTTCACCACTCGCCCGCTATACCGGCAATATCGCGACGCCGACGGCAATCGGATTGATAACCAGCGCGCCGACCAGATTGAACGATATGAGGTGAGTTCGACCATCCGCGTCGACATTCGCGACGTTGCGGCGGTGGAGGCGGTTTATGCCGCAGTGACGGCCGCTTCCCCGTCGAGCGTCAGTCCGGTTAATTGGACCCTGGTTGCCGATGATGCGACGATCACCGCACTTGCCACCGCTGCGACGCGCGATGCCACACGTCGCGCGCGGGAGGGGGCGGAGGCAGTGGGAGCACATCTGGGCGCTGTGCGGATCATCGATCCCAGCGGGTCGGTATGTACCACCCGAGTGCTCACCGGCTGGCCGGGTTATATGGCCGGCGATGAATCGCGCGATGCCGACGATGATGTCGAAGACGGGGTGTCAAGGCTAAGCGCCCGGCGTGGACCCGCATCGCCCCCACCGCCGCCCCCACCGCCGCCTCCCCCGCCGCCGGGAACCGAGCAAGTGACGCTGCGACCACCGATGATGCGGCTGGAGGATAGTAGCTGCGTGATCTTTTCCATCCTGCCCTGACCGCCTACCCGTACACAACCGACAATGCTTGGAATCGTGCGGCGCTTGGGCTAGGCGCAATCGACATCAACCTGTCGCTGCCCACGCCCCAATCCGCAGGATTTGCCATGCCCCAAACGCCCGCCGCCTATAAACGCATCCTCCTCAAACTATCGGGGGAGGTGCTGATGGGCGAACAGGGTTTTGGCATCGACCCGGTGACCGTCGCATCGCTGGCGCAGGAGGTAAAGGCGGCCAAGGAAAGCGGGCTTGAAATCTGCCTCGTCATCGGGGGCGGGAACATATTTCGCGGGGTGGCAGGCGCTGCAAAGGGGATGGACCGCGCGCAGGCCGATTATATGGGCATGCTGGCGACAGTCATGAACGCGCTTGCCATGCAGAACGCGCTTGAACAGATAAATGTCGATACCCGCGTCCAATCGGCCATCCGTATGGATACGGTGTGCGAACCGGTTATCCGCCGCCGCGCCGAACGTCATTTGGCCAAGGGCAGGGTGGTGATTTTTGCCGCAGGCGTCGGCAGCCCATATTTCACCACCGATTCGGGGGCGGCGCTGCGTGCGGCGGAAATGAATTGCGATGCGCTGTTCAAAGGGACATCAGTTGATGGCGTTTATGACAGCGACCCAAAGAAAAATTCCGACGCAAAACGTTATGATAGCGTAACTTATGACAAGGTTTTGTCAGAAAATCTAAAGGTGATGGACGCCAGTGCCGTCGCATTGTGCCGCGACAGCAACATTCCGATCATCGTCTTTAGCATTCGCGAGGCTGGCAATTTGGCAGAAGTTTTGGCCGGGCGGGGCACATCGACGCTGGTCAGCGCATGATGGTTTTGGCCTGATGGTTTCTGGAGAGTAGAGATGGCAAAATATGACAAGGCCGACATTGAACGGCGTATGGCTGGCGCGGTAGAGGCGTTGAAACACGACCTTGCCGGACTGCGCACGGGCCGCGCCAATGCTGCGATGCTCGATCCGGTAACGGTGGAGGTTTATGGCAGCCACATGCCGATCAACCAATTATCGTCGATTACCGCGCCCGAACCGCGCATGCTGTCGGTGCAGGTGTGGGATAAATCCAATGTCGGGCCGGTGGACAAGGCAATTCGTTCGGCGGGCCTTGGCCTCAACCCGATTGTCGATGGCCAGACTTTGCGCTTGCCGATCCCCGACATGACGCAGGAACGGCGCAAAGAATTGTCGAAACTGGCGGGGCAATATGCCGAAAAGGCGCGCGTTGCGGTGCGTAACGTGCGGCGCGATGGCAATGACGCGCTGAAAGTCGATGAAAATAAAAAAGAAATTAGCGAGGATGATCGCAAGCGCCACGAGGGCGAGGTGCAGAAAATGACCGACAGGACGATTGGTGATATTGATGCTGCGGCCAGCGCCAAGGAAAAGGAAATTTTGGGGCAATGACCTGCGCCCCGCCGATGGGGGAGGCACAGCACCGATGAGCGCCGCTGTCCCCCGTCATATTGCGATTATCATGGACGGCACTGGCCGCTGGGCAAAAAAGCGTTTTTTGCCGCGCGTTGCCGGGCACAAGGCCGGGGTGGATACGGTGCGCAGCATCGCGCGTGCGGCGCGCGACATGGGGCTGGAGGCGATGACGCTTTACGCCTTTTCCAGCGAAAATTGGAAACGGCCGGAGGAGGAAGTGGGGGCGCTGATGGGGCTGATGAAGCAATTCATCACATCC
>CAUJJQ010000255.1 GCA_963205285.1 Pseudomonadota bacterium
AAATTGGGAAAGCGCGCGGGCATAACCGTCGGTTCTTCGCGGCTCGCATCATAATTGGGCTGAAAATCGACCGTATCCTTGTCGAGATCGTCGAGCATGGTCATGGTGACCCGCATCAACCGCGCCTCTGTATAACGCATAGAAGCGGGGGGGTCAGGATCCATCGAACCGAAATTGCCCTGACCATCGATCAGGGGCACGCGCATCGCCCAATCCTGCGTCATGCGGGCCAATGCGTCATAAATGGCGCTGTCGCCGTGCGGGTGGTAATTACCCATGACGTCGCCGACGATTTTAGCCGATTTTTTATACGGACGGCCGGGAATAAAGCCGCCTTCCTGTGCCGCAAACAGGATACGACGGTGCACCGGCTTCAACCCGTCGCGCACGTCGGGCAGCGCGCGAGAGACGATAACCGACATCGCATAGTCGAGATAACTCGAACGCATTTCATCGACGATGTTAACCGGTTGCACGTCGCTCGGCTGCGCAGGCAAAATGTCGCTGTTATCGGTCAATTTCAGGCCTTTTCGGGGAAGGAAATATAATTGCGCCACCCTAGCGCCCTGCGGCGCAAATGGCTAGTGAAAGCCCATATTTTAGCGCATTTTTTTGAGGCACTTTTGGGCGATTGATCCGGCCCGATTGCCCGGCATAGACGCTATCGCCTTTTGCCCGATTTGCCGATAGGAAGCGGCGCATGACACGCATCGCCCTTGCCGCCGCAGCGCAGCTTGCTGACGCGGTCGATGCATGGGGCATGCCGGGACTGCGCGCGCTCTTGCCGGTCGCGGGGATGAGCGTTGTCGAACATCAAGCCGAACAGGCGCGCGCCATCGGGTGCGACATCTTTCTCCTCCTTATCGATGCGCTGCCTGCCGCGCTGACCGAGGCGGTGGATCGCATCCGCGCACGCGGGTTGCCGGTGCAGTTGGTGCGCAATGCGTCGGACGTCATGGCGGCATGTCAGAGCGCGAGCGAACTATGGCTGATCGCCGATGGTCTGGTTGCAGCGCCCAGATTATGGCGCGCGGCTGGGGTGGGCGAAGCGCCGCTGTTGCTGACGGTGGAGGATGGGCCGGTTACCGCGACGCTGGAACGCATCGACGCGCAAACGCGCTGGGCCGGATTGGCGCGGCTGACGCCTGCGCAATGGGCGGATTTGCCCAATGCCCCCGCGGATTGGGATGCCCAGCTTTATCTGTTGCGTGGGGCGATTCAGTCTGGCGTCACACAATATGCCTGTGAGCCGGCGATGTTCGTGGGCGGCGATGCGACCTTGGCCGATTCGCTGGAGGATGCCGCCGATGCGCAGGAAAAGCTACTCACCACATCCAGCCGGGTCGAAACCGGGCTGGTGGGCCGCTTTGTGCTTGCCCCCATGCTGGCATTGGCGGCACCCGCGCTGCTGGCGCGCCAGTCGAGCGGCAATGTCGCGCGGCTGGTGAGCCATTTGGGCGCATTTGGTGCCATTGCGGGCGCGTTGACAGGGCATATCGCCGTGGCAGCTGGTGCCGGACTGGCGGCGGCGATTGGTCATCAAGCAGCTGATTTCATTGGGCGGTTTCGCCCGACGAACAGGACACAACGCGTCTTTGGCTGGCTGGGCTTGCTGCTCCAATTTTCGGCGCTTGGGGTGGCGGAGCGTGGCATGATGGTTGCCGCAGGGCGGTGGCATTGGGGCAGTGGTAGTAACACCATGTGCCTATTCCTGGCGCTCACCCTCCTCCTCCAGCGGCGCATCGCCCCACGATTGGCGCAATGGGGCCCGGATTTTGCGCTGGCATGGCTGGTGTCGGCGGTGGCCGTGACACTATTTGGCTGGCGCGCAGGATTTGATCTGGCGGCGGCTTTGGCGGGCCTCTTCCTCCTCCTCCCCGTTGCGTGGAGTGTCCGGCGTGATGATGTATTGGCATCGCACGCGGTTTAGCTGGCATTAACCGCAATCGGCTAAAGCCACATCCGTGCACAATTCTAACGCATATAGGCGGCATTTGTCGCGTTCGGCCATCCTCCAGCCTCAGGCGTCCAAGCCGTGAGTCTGGTGGTGCGCGCCCGAATCAATCTGGTCGGTCGGTTAATGCAAGCCGACGAGGGGCTGCTGCGCCTGCAACAACAGGCGGGGGGCGATTTGGGCGATGCGCTGCTGCTGCCTGCGCTCGCGCGGTTGACGACGCTGGCCATGCGGCTCGAAACCCCGATTGAACGCCCGGTCTTGCTTGCCGATGATGCGGCGGAAATTCGCGCCTTTGCCCGCATTCTTCCCGATGCAGAGGGTGCGCGTATCGAATTGGTCGAATGGAGCGCGCGGCCGCTTCCAGACTTTGGCGCGGATCAAGTGCTGCCGCCCGTCCCGACCCGGCCGATACCTCCCGGTTTGGTGCGCTGGGCATGCGATGTTCGATTGCGGCTCATCCTTGTCGAAGCCGATGCCGCCTGGGATTTGAGTGATACCAATTGGCTGGGGCGTCCGTTATCGGAATTATTCCACCTGGTGCCCGACCGCGATGGCAATTTCCAATTGTTGGGTGCGCTGGCCGATCAGGCCGGCTTTACCGGACAGCGCGCGCGGCTTGCCTCCGGCAAGGCGGATGGCACCGTTCTCGCGCTTTCGGCACATGCAATGACCGATGAGGGGAGCGGCTTTACCGGATATTATGGAAGCGCCGAACCGATCGGATTTGGCCAATTGCCGCCAGAGCTTGCCGCCAAGCGCGACGCCGACCGGGGCGCGAGCCTGTTGGGAGAGATGGATACGCGCAATTTTGCGCTGCGTGTCGATGGTGCGCTGCGGCGGCCATTGGGGCGGATTATCGCACATGCCGAAACGATTGCTGGGCAGATGCAGGGGCCGATCCGCGATGAATATGCGCGTTATGCCAGCGACATCGCGCTCGCCGGGCGCCATCTGCTTGATCTGGTTGATGATCTCGCCGATTTGCAGGCGGTTGAACGCGAAGATTTTTCGGTGGCCAGCGAGGCGGTGGATCTCGCCGATGTTGGTCGCCGCGCGGCGGGTTTGTTGGCCATGAAAGCGCAGGAACGCGGCATCCGCATCGACGCGCCCGATTTCGACGAACGCGCCCTTGCTACCGGCGAATTTCGCCGTGCGCTGCAAATATTGCTCAACTTGATCGGCAACGCGGTGCGATATAGCCCCGATGGGTCACAAATCTGGCTGCGCGTCGAGGAAGAAGCGCAATTTGCCACCATCACCGTCGCCGATCAGGGGTCGGGGATTTCGGCTGCCGATCAGGCGCGCCTGTTCGAAAAATTCGAACGGCTGGGGCGCACCGATGGCGGCGGGGCAGGGCTAGGGCTCTATATTTCGCGGCGGTTGGCGCTCGCGATGGGCGGCGAAATCCGCATCGAAAGCGCGCCGGGGCAGGGCGCGCGCTTTACGCTTGCGCTCCCCCGGCGGACGGCTGCAACCGCTCAAATCAGCGTTTAACGCGCCGATAGCGGCACATAATCGCGCTGAACCGGCCCCGTATAGAGCTGCCGCGGACGACCGATTTTCTGATTAGGATCCGAAATCATTTCATTCCATTGCGCGACCCAGCCAACCGTGCGGGCGAGCGCAAAGAGCACGGTGAACATCGTCGTCGGAAAACCGATCGCCGACAAGATGATCCCCGAATAGAAATCGACGTTGGGAAACAGCTTCTTTTCCGCGAAATAGGGGTCGGACAGCGCAATTTCTTCGAGTTGTAGCGCGGTTTCAAACAGCGGGTCATTAACTTTGAGCGCGGCGAAAACTTCGCGCACTGTTTTTTGCATCACCGTCGCGCGCGGGTCGTAATTTTTATACACACGATGGCCAAATCCCATCAGGCGAAAGGGATCATTCTTGTCCTTTGCCCGCGCGATATAGTGCGGAATCCTGTCCGGTGTGCCAATTTCGCGCAGCATGTTGAGTGCGGCTTCATTAGCCCCGCCATGCGCCGGCCCCCACAGGCAGGCAATTCCCGCAGCGATACAGGCAAAGGGGTTGGCCCCAGACGAACCGGCGAGCCGCACGGTCGAGGTTGAGGCATTTTGCTCATGGTCGGCATGGAGGATGAAGATGCGGTCGAGTGCGCGCTCCACCTCTGGCACCACGACATAGGGTTCGGCAGGAACGCCAAAGGTCATGCGCAGGAAATTGCCAGTATAGGACAGGCTGTT
>CAUJJQ010000256.1 GCA_963205285.1 Pseudomonadota bacterium
TGCCCATATGCTGGTGGAGATGCGCTTTGGCGAGTTCCCGATGGCTCTGGGCGTTTTGTACGACGACCCGCGCCCGACCTTTGACGCGCAAGTCGGTGAACAAATGGCAAGCGCCAGCGCGGGTAAGACGCCCGATTTGCAAAAATTGCTCGCCAAGGGGCAGACGTGGACGGTCGCGGCGTAAATGCGGCTCCATGACGTCGCAGTGATGGATTTGGCGGCATTTTGGGGGCATGTTTGCCACCATGGCTAATGGTCGCGGTGCACAGCTTGCCCGCTTGGGTGATCGTTTTTCCGGTGGCGACGGCGCCATTTCCGTTGCCGCGCGCCGGATGCTGCAACCCATTCTCCACCGCTGGATTGCGCGCTTTGGCCGCGTCACGCGCGAAGGGGCGCTGCACCTGACCTTGCCCGATGGTTCGACGCAATTGCTGCAAGGGTCGGGCAATGGGCCGGTGGCCACCTTGACTCTGCATAATTGGTCGGCGCTTTGGCAGGCGCGGCTCGCCGGATCGGTCGGCTGGTATCGCGCTTGGCAGGCGGGACATTGGGAAAGTCCCGACCTTGCCGCGCTGTTCGCCTTCATATCCGCCAATGGTGCGGCGATGGGGCAATTGGGTCGTGCCAAGGGGTTGCGGCGCTGGTTCAACCGGTTGCTCCACCACCGCCGTGCCAATGATGTCGTGCGTGCGCGCGAAAATATCGCCGCGCACTATGACCTCGGCAATGATTTCTATGCCGCATGGCTCGACCCAAAAATGCTCTATTCGAGCGCGATTTTCGCAGATGGCGACGATCTTGCGTCAGCGCAAACGCGCAAATTGGACGCGATTCTGGCGCGCTGCGCGTTGGAAAAGGGCGCAAAACTGCTTGAAATCGGCTGTGGTTGGGGCGCGCTTGGCGAACGGGCGATCCGCCACCATGACGTCCAATATCTTGGCCTGACGCTGAGCGATGAACAGGCCGCGCATGCCAGATCGCTCGTCGAACCATTGGGCGGGGAAATTGCGCTGTGCGATTATCGCCATGCAACAGGCACATATGACGCGATTGCCAGCGTCGAGATGGTGGAGGCGGTGGGCCGCGAGTATTGGGGCGATTATTTGGGCGCGATTTCGCGGCTATTGCGCCCCGGTGGGCGGGCCGCCATCCAATATATCGCGATGGATGATGCCATGTTTGCCGATTATGCGGCGAACACCGACTTCATTCAGACCTATATTTTCCCCGGCGGTTGCCTGATTTCCACCAGTGAATTTCGCGCAAAAGCGCTGGAATCTGGCCTCGACTGGCAGGATGAAGTGCATTTTGGCATGGATTATGCCGAAACCTTGCGCATCTGGCGCGAAGCATATAGCAAAGCGCGCGCATCGGGCCTGCTACCAGCCGGATTTGATGACGCATTTGACCGGCTGTGGACCTTTTACCTCAGCTATTGTGAGGGTGGCTTTCGCGGCGGCGGGATTAGCGTGGCGCAGGTGACGCTGGTAAAAAATTAGTTGGGAGGGTCGGACATGGCGAAGTGGATGAAGGCAGCACGGGCGGCAGCTTTACTGGGTGCAGCGATGCTCAGCCTGTCGCTGACCGGCGCATCGCAGGCGCAAACTACACCGGCAGCCAACCCGGCAGCCAGCACTGCCACGACCAGCACTGCTGACTTGCCGCGCGATGGCAATGCCTTGTTCTGGACAACGCCGCAGCGCGATGCCGCTTTCCGCGCAATGGAACAGATTCTGCCTTTTCACACGGTACGGGCGGGCAGTAATTTTCACACCCTTGCCGATGGTGCACCCATAAATCCGCAGTGGAACGCCGATGGGCGCGACTGGGATTTGGCGAGCTATATGACCGATCAACGTCTGGCGGGGATTATCGTGCTCCACCACGGGCGCGTCGTGCTCGAACAATATGGGCTTGGCTTTGGGCGCGAGGGGCGCTGGACCAGCTTCTCGGTGGCCAAGAGCTTTACCTCCACCTTGGTCGGGGCGGCGCTGCGTGATGGGGCCATTTCCTCACTCGACGACCCGGTCACCCGCTATATCCCCGAACTGGCGGGCAGCGGCTATGATGGGGTGAGCGTGCGCCAATTGCTGACCATGACATCAGGGGTGCGTTGGAATGAGGATTATACCAGCCCGACGAGCGATGTAGCGCGCTTTTTCTTTCAACAGCCCGAAGGGGGCGTGGACCCGGTTACCGCCTATATGCGCCATTTGCCGCGCGAAGTGGCACCAGGAACGCGCTGGCAATATAATACGGGCGAAACCAATTTGATCGGGGTTTTGGTCGAACGCGCGACGGGCAAGACGCTCGCCGAATATTTGTCGACCAAGGTGTGGGTTCCGTATGGCATGGGCGGCGATGCCTATTGGACATTGAACGCCGGCGGACATGAAGTCAGCGGCTGCTGCCTGTCGATGACCCTGCGTGATTATGCGCGATTTGGCCAATTTATACTCGATGACGGCGTTGCCGGTGGCCAGCGCGTTGTCCCCGACGGCTGGTTTGATGCGGCTGGGCATAAACAGGCCGATATTGGCCGCCCCGGCTTTGGCTATGGCTACCAATGGTGGACGATGGACGATGGTGCGTTCGCCGCGCAGGGCATTTTTGGCCAGGGGATATTCATCGATCGGGCGCGCGGACTGGTGATCGCAGGCGTGGGCAATTATGAACATGCCACCGACCCGGTCATGGCGCGCCACCGCCAAGCATTTTACATGGCGGTGCGCGCGGCGGTCGATGCCGCGCATTGAGCGCCTAGGGTCAGGACCCTAGAGCTTTAGAAAATGCGTCGATTCAAAATCTTGTGCCAATAATTGGACGATGGCGCTTGCCACATCCTCGGGCGGCTTGACGCTGGCCGCATCTTCGCCGGGGTAGGCACGCGCGCGCATCTGGGTGCGGGTCGCACCCGGATCGATGATGGCGGTGCGCACAGCAGAGATATTTTTGAGT
>CAUJJQ010000257.1 GCA_963205285.1 Pseudomonadota bacterium
TGTGAGGAGCGAATCAAAATGGCGGGAGAGCGGGCAGGTCGCGTCGCACTGGTTACCGGGGCGAGCCGGGGGGCAGGTGCAGGCATTGCGCGCGGCCTCGGTGAACTGGGCTATACCGTCTATGTCACCGGCCGCACCACCCGCCCGGGTGATGCGCGCGGTTGGGACGGCAGTGTCCTGCCCGGCACCTTTGCTGAAACGGCAGAGGCGGTCACCGCAGCGGGTGGGCGCGGTATCGGTGTTGCCTGCGACCATGGCGATGATGGCGCGGTGGCCGACCTGTTCGCGCGCATCCAGCGCGATTCGGGCCGGCTCGACATGCTGGTCAACAATGCGGCCTATATCCACCATCAACTTATTGAAAAAAAGCCGTTCTGGGAAAAGGAACTGGGCGCTTGCCGCATCCTCGACGTTGGGTTGCGCAGCGCCTATGTCGCCTCTTGGCATGCCGCCAAAATCATGGTGCCACAGGGGAGCGGCCTCATCGGCTTTGGTTCCTCCTTCGGGGCGAGCTGTTACATGCACGGGCCAGCTTATGGCGCGCAAAAGGCGGGGGTGGACAAGCTCGCGCATGATATGGAGCATGATTTGCGCGGCACGGGCGTGGTGGCGGTTTCGATCTGGATGGGGCCGCTGATCACCGAACGGTCGAAAATCGCCAGCGAAACCAACCCCGAACAATATAAGGATTTCATCGCCACGGCTGAAAATCCGGAGTTTACCGCGCATATTTTGGACGCGATCGACCGCGCGCCCAACCGTGATGCCCTGTCGGGCCAGACGCTGATCGGTGCGGAAATTGCGCGCGATCTTGGCATTAGCGACCGGGGACGCGACAAGCCAAGCTATCGTGAGATGCTGGGCAGCCCCAACGCCAAAAACCCCGCTGCGGTTTATTGACCCCGGCCATGGCGAAGCGCTTTCACCTCGCCGATTTATTTGAAAGCGTCGCGGCCACCGCGCCCGAACGGCTGGCGCTGGTCTGCGGTGATGTGCGGCTGACCTATGGTGAACTGAACGCGCGGGCCGATGGATTGGCGAGCGGGCTTGCCGCACGCGGCATTGCGCGCGGCGACCATGTGGGGCTCTACCTGCAAAATGGGCCGGCCTTTCTAGAAAGCTTTATCGCGGCGGTGAAATTGGGCGCGGTGCCGTTCAACGTCAATTACCGCTATGGGGCGGAGGAATTGCGCCATTTATTCGCCGATGCGGATGCCGCCTGCATCATCCACGGCGCGCAATATGGCCCCTTGCTCGACAGCATCCGCCCCGACCTGCCAAAATTGCGCCTGTCGGTCGCGGTGGCCGATGGCAGCGATGCGCTATGCCCGCTCAGCGCCGATTATGCCGCGCTTGCCGTCCATGCGCCGGGCGGCCCATGGCCGCGCGATGAGGCGGATATTCTGCTCAGTTACACCGGCGGCACCACCGGCTTGCCCAAGGGGGTGATGTGGCCGCACAAGGCCTTTGTCTTTGCCTGCGCAGGGGGTGCCGGTTATTTCAACCCGCACGGCATTTTGGTTCAGCCAGCCGATATCGTCAGCCGCGTGGCGGATGCCTATCCGCTCAAAATCTTTCCGCTCGCCCCCCTGATGCATATGGCGGCGATGTGGACGACGTGGAGCGCGCTGCTCAACGGGCTAACCATCATTTTGGACGATGGCGCGCATTTCGACGCCTGCCGTGTTTTTGACATCGTGGAGCGGGAGGGGGCGAACCTCATCCAATTTGTGGGCGATGCGATGGCCATTCCGCTGCGCGATGCGCTCATCAACCATCCGGGGCGCTGGAACCTTGCCACCATCGTCAATCTGGGGTCGGGCGGCGCGGTATTTTCCGCCGCGCTGAAGGATGATCTGAAACGCCTTATCCCCAGCGCCAACATTACCGATGGCATGGGCGCGTCCGAAACCGGCGTGTCGGGCATGGCGGTGCCGAGCGCGGAGGGGGTGATGCGCCTGCCCGCGCATGATGGGCAGACAGTGGTAACCGAAGGGCGTTTTGCCGCAGTTGGTGAAATGGGTTTTATCGCCACTAGCGGTCACACGCCGGTGGGCTATTATGGCGATGCGCAAAAAAGAGCCGAAACTTTTCAGACCATCGACGGGTGTTTGTGGGTGGTGTCGGGGGATGCTGGGCGGATCGATGATGATGGGATGATCACCATGTTCGGGCGTGGTTCGACATCGATTAATTCGGGCGGTGAGAAAATATTCCCGGAGGAGGTGGAGGAGGCGTTGCGCACCCACGCCGCCATTTATGATGCGGTGGTTGTTGGCACGCCCGACGCACGCTGGGGCGAACAGGTGGTGGCGCTGGCTTCGCTGCGCCCCGATTGTGCCGCGCCCGACATTGGCGCGTTGCGCGATGCGCTGGCCGGGCAATTGGCGGGTTATAAAATGCCGCGTCGCCTGATCATCGTCGATGCCGTCCTGCGTTCGCCTGCGGGCAAGCAGGATTATCGCTGGGCCAAGGCGCTGGCATTGGCCCAAGGGGCGGATGCATGAGCCAGATCGACCCTGTTTTTGCCAGTGTCACCGCATCCGGCAGCTATTTTGAAATTGGTGCGCGTGATGGCTATCGCCAATTTGTCAACGCACCAACCACGCTGCGCGCGATGGTCGAAAATGCCCGCGCCCATGGCGATAAAACCGCGGTGGTGGAGGGGGATAGAAGGCTAAGTTACAATCAAATCTTCGCTTGGGCCGACCGGCTGGCCCCGCTGCTCGGCCTTGCCTATGGCGACAGGGTGGCGATCTGCATGCGCAACCGCACCGAATGGCTGGTCGCCTATATCGCCACCATATTGGCGGGCGGCACGGCGGCGCTGCTCAATTCGCGCGGTTCGCCTGTCGAACTGGTCGCCATGATTGGGGAGGTCGCGCCGCGTATCGTGCTGGCGGATGGGGAGCGCGCGGCGCTGATCCGTGAAGGTGGCTTTGCGGGGCGGATGTTCGACCTTACCAACCCAGTGGAGGAGGATGCGCTCGCCGCGCTGCTGCCAGCGGGGCATATGCTCGATGCAAGTGCTGCTGCGGCCAGCGACCCGGTTTCCATCCTCTTCACATCTGGCACCACGGGGCGGGTCAAGGGCGCGGTGCTCACCAACCGCAGCCTCACCACCGGGCTATTGTCGATCCAGCTAACCGGCGCGATGGTGCTCCACCATATGGCCGCGCAATATGGGATGACAGCGGCGCAACTTACCGCCAGCGCGCCGCAACAGGCGGTTTTGCTCGTCTATCCGCTCTTTCATATTTCGGGGCTGGCAGCCTCCTTCCTCTCACCCTTTTTCGGCGGGGCCAAGATTGTCATCCTGCGCCGCTGGGATGCCGAGGATGCGGTGCGCCTGTTTGTCGATGAAGGGATTTCGGCCTTTGCCGGTGTCCCCACCATGTTGTGGGACATTGTCCGCGCGGCAGAAGATGGCGGGGTTGACCTGTCGGGCTTGCGCAACATCGGGTCGGGCGGGCAGGCGCTGCCGGTCAATCTGCTCCACGCGGTGCGGCAAATCTGCCCCAATGCCGCGATGGGCACCGGATATGGCATGACCGAATGTTCCGGTTCCATCGCGCAGGCGGTGGGGGATGATTTCACCCGCCGTCCATCCTCCGCCGGACGGGTGCTGCCATTGGTCGATGTGCGGATCATGGATGGTGCGGGGGCCGAAGTCGCGCCGGGTCAGGCGGGCGATATCTGCGTGCGCGGCGCGCAGGTGATGGCGGGATATTGGAACCGGCCGGAGGATACGGCCGCCGTGCTCTCCGCCGATGGCTGGCTCAACACCGGCGACATCGGCATGATCGATGAAGAGGGTTATATTTATATCATCGACCGCAAGAAGGACATGGTGATTTCGGGCGGCGAAAACATCTATTGCGCGGAGGTGGAGCGCGCGATG
Organism: Pseudomonadota bacterium; assembly: GCA_963205285.1. GTDB lineage: Bacteria > Pseudomonadota > Alphaproteobacteria > Sphingomonadales > Sphingomonadaceae > Sphingopyxis. The sequence goes on from CAUJJQ010000257.1 coordinate 3,902, forward strand.
GGCGAATTGCCGAGGATATCCGAATGTGCGACCTTTGGCGTGCCCGATGATCGGCTGGGCGAAGTTTTGGTGGCGGTGGTGCGCGCCACGGGCTGGGATGCGGCGGCGCTGATCCATGAAGTGGGCGAAAAGCTGGCGCGGTACAAGGCGCCCGCGCGCGTCGCCTTTGTCGATGAACCGCTGCCACGCAATGCGGTGGACAAGGTGGACAAGGTAAAGCTGCGCGCCCTGTGGCACGCGCTGGCAGGAGAGGAAAATTGAGCTATCCCAAGGATATAGCCATTATCGATTGCATGCTGGGCATCCCGCATGGCGAAGATAGGTCGGACTGGTTCGACAGTTTTCGCGCCTTGATGAAGGATGCACAGTCGCGCGAACAATTCGCCATGCCCGCGCAATATATGTTCAAGGATATTCCCGAAACCGGAGATCCGGGCGATTTTGTCGCTTGGACGGTGGCGCAGATGGACCGCTTCAACATCGAAAAGGCGCTGGTCGGCTGGAATGAAAATGACACGTCGCACCGTGCGCGCGCCAATTTCCCCGATCGCTTTGCCTTTGAACTGCCCTGCGACCCCAATAAGGGGATGGAGGAGGTGCGGCGGATAAAGCGCATCCACGCCGAAATTGGTCTGTCGGCGATCAGCGTTTTTCCGGCGGGCACTTTGCCGCAGGTGGCGATCAACCATAAATATATGTTCCCGCTTTACGCGACGGCGGCGGAACTGGGCATCCCCATCTGCCTCAACGTCGGCATCCCCGGCCCGCGCATCCCCATGGAAACGCAAAAGGTCGAACATCTGGATGAAGTGTGCTGGTTCTTCCCCGACCTGAAAATCGTCATGCGCCATGGCGCCGAACCGTGGGAGGCGTTGGCGGTCAAGCTGATGCTGAAATGGCCGAACCTATATTATTCGACCAGCGCCTTTGCCCCCAAATTCTACCCCAAGGCGATCATCGATTACGCCAATACGCGCGGGAGCGATAAGATAATCTATGCCGGATATTTCCCGATGGGGCTCAGCCTCGACAGGATATTTTCCGACATGGAAAACCTGCCTTTGAAAGCAGAGGTTTGGCCAAAGTTCCTGCGAGAGAATGCCAAAAAGGTTTTCGGAATATGATAGGGGGCATACCCCCATTTTTGAGGAGGCGGGAGCTGGGAAGTCTGCTCCCTTTTCATTGCAATCGGGCGCGACGAGACAACCCCGCGCGCCTGAGTGTCGCGACCATGATCGATGGTCGGCGCGGCACGCTGGAAAAGGATGCTCAATATGTCTGCTGAATTGGCAAGCGCCACCGACGCACGCACCGCGCCGGTTGCGGTGTGGCAAGTCATCGAACGGATGACCAAGGAAGAATTGGCCGCTTGGCGGATGGAGGAACCGCGCAATCGTCCCTCCGTCGCGGACCGCAACCTCGACATTGGTTTTCCCTTTGGCTGGTATATCGCGCTCAAATCCGACGAACTGGCGGTGGGCGAAGTAAAGCCGCTGCGCTATTTTGGGCAGGATCTGGCGATCTGGCGCGGTGAGGATGGGCAGGTGCGGATGCTCGATGCCTATTGCAAGCATCTGGGCGCGCATATGGGCCATGGCGGCAAGGTGCATGGCAATATGCTCGAATGCCCGTTCCATGCGTGGCGTTATGATGGCGAAGAAGGGGTGGTAAAGGAAATCCCCTATTCGCCGTCCATTCCGCCGCAGGTAAAGCGCAAATGCACGCGCACTTGGCATATCAAAGAAGCCAATCAGTTCATCTGGTTCTGGTATCACCCGCATGATGCAGCGCCGATGTTCGATGTCGTCGAACTGCCCGAATGTTCTGACCCCGATTGGACGGCCTATGACGAATGCCGTTGGGACATCTGGGGCAGCCTCCAGAATATGGCGGAAAATGGCGTCGATTTTGCCCATTTCAAATTCATCCATGGCACCGCGACCATCCCCACCGCCGAACTGGGCTGGGGCGAATGGGAACGCACCGGCGTCGTGCGCGCGAAAATGGGCACCCCCAAGGGCGAAGTGGATGGGGCCATTCACACCCATGCGGTGGGTGCAGGCCAAGCGTGGGTGCGCTTTACCGGGATATGCGAAACCATGCTGCTCGCCGCAATCACGCCGATAGAGCTTGACCGTTTGCAGGTGCGTTATTTCTATACCCAGCCCAAATCGCAGGCCGAAGGGCCGGGGGCCGGGGTCGCCCGCGCGATCATCAAAGATGTCAACAAACAGCTCGATCAGGACAAGGTGGTTTGGGACCGGCAGCAATATCAGCCCAACCCGATCATCTGTCAGGGTGACGGGCCGATTGCCAAATTCCGCCAATTTTACGCGCGCTATTATGCCAATGAAGCGCCGGCGGGTGATGCCGGGGATGCGGGCGAACGTGGCGGTTTTGGCAGTGGTTGCGACGGGTCGCACGGCTGTAATGATTGATGGGTTTGGTGTTTGACATGGTGGCGCGCGCATGGGGATGACCCGGCGCGACGCCCTGAAGGGAGCGGGGGCAGCGATGGTGGGAATGACGGGTCTGGGGGCGGCAACTCCCCTCGCTGCTGCCGACCCCTTTGGCTATCTCAGCCATGATGCGCTGGGGCTGGCCGCGCTCGTCCGCTCACGTCAGGTCAGCGCCAGCGAATTATTGGAAACGGCGATAGGTCGCGCCGAAGCTGTCAATCAAGACATTGATTTTATGGCACAAAAACTATATGCCCATGGCCGGGGGGCGGTGGCTAATCGGCTACATGATGGGCTATTTTGCGGCGTCCCCTTCCTCATCAAAGACCTCAATTGCCATATCGAAGGCACCAGATCGGGGCAGGGCAGCCGCCTCTATAATGCCTATATCGCGCCCCACACCTCCGAACTGGTGCGGCGGCATCAGGCGGCGGGCCTCGTCATTTTCGGCAAGACCGCAACCCCCGAATTCGGCCTGACCGGCACCACCGAAAGCATCGCCACCGGCGCAACGCGCAACCCGTGGAATCTGGCACACAGCGCAGGCGGTTCCAGCGGCGGCGCGGCAGCGGCGGTGGCGGCAGGCGTCGTCCCCATCGCGCATGCCAGCGACGGCGGTGGTTCGATCCGCATCCCGGCGAGCTGCTGCGGCCTGTTTGGCATAAAGCCCAGTCGGGGCCGCATCCCCATGGGGCCGGGCCGGACAGAGGGGTGGGGCGGGCTGTCCACCAACGGTGCAATCAGCCGCTCCGTGCGCGACAGCGCGGCGATGTTCGATGCGACGGCTGGGCTGGAACCTGGCTCACGCTATGCTGCGCCAAGTCCCGATGGCAGCTTCCTCAGCCAGTGCGAACGCGAACCGGGCGCGCTGCGCATCGCGCTGATGCTCGAACCCATATCGGGCAGCCCCATCGACTCTGAAATATTGGCGGCAACCCGCGCCGCCGCCCGCCTGTGCGAAACGCTCGGCCACCATGTGACAGAGGCGAGCTTGCGCTTTGATGCCGCACGATTGGGACAGGCCAATTTTGCGGTCATCGCCACCGCCATGGCCGCCGATGTCGATGCGCGCGCCGCTGCGGCGGGGCTGACGGTCGGGCCGGATGTGCTCGAACCCATAACGATCGGTTTCTATCAGGTCGGCAAGTCGATGAGCGGCACCGACGTTGCGCGCGCCCATGCGACCTTGCAGGAAGCGGCGATCGCGTCGGCCAATTTCATGGTTGATTATGATGTCATTTTGTCGCCCACTCTGGCGCGCCCGCCCGCCCCGCTGGGCGAACTCGACCTCAACCATGCAGATTTTGCGGCATGGGGGCAGCGGGTTTCGACCTATTCGCCCTTTACCGGCCTCTACAACGCCACCGGCCAGCCCAGCATGTCGGTGCCGCTGGCGATGTCGGCGACCGGCCTGCCGTTGGGGATGATGTTTACCGCCCGCTATGGCGAGGAGGCATTGCTCATCCGCCTCGCGGCGCAATTGGAACGTGCGCAGCCGTGGCGCGGCCTTGCGCCGAGCGTTGTTTGATCTTTTGGGAATAGAGGAATTGTCATGCGCGGATTGAGCGGAAAAGTGGGGATTGTCGCGGGCGGCGCGCGCGGCATTGGTGCGGCCACCGCCAAGCGTCTGGCGGCTGAGGGTGCGCGCGTCGTCATCGGCGACCTGCTGATCGAGCTGGCGGAGGAAACCGCCGCTGCCATTCGCGCCGATGGTGGGGAGGCGATGGCCGTCGCACTCGACGGCACGTCTGTGGCGTCAACCGGGGCGATCGTCGCGGCAGCGGTGCAAAAATATGGACAGCTCGATTGCTATGTCTCCAATCTCGCTGGCGGAACAGAGGGGGATAATCACGCGCTCGATTGCCCCGAAGATGTCTATGATCGCGGCATGGCGATCAACGCCAAGAGCCATTTTCTGGCGACGCAGGCGGCGCTCCCTGTGCTGCTCGAGCATGGTGGCGGCGCGATGATCTACACCTCCTCAGGTGCTGCATCGGGTGGTAGCCCGTGGCAGGTCGCGTACCCCATGGCCAAAAATGCCATTCATGCGCTGGCGCGCCATGTTGCTGCCAAATGGGGCAAAAAGGGCATCCGCGCCAATGGCATTTGCCCCGGCGTCGTCCTCACCGAAGCGGTCAAAATCCATATGAGCGACGAACAGATCGATCAGGCGCTGAAACGCGTGCCACACCAGCGGCTGGGTGCGCCGGATGATATCGCGGCTGCCATCACCTTTCTGGCGTCGGACGACGGGGCATGGGTCAATGGACAAATCTGGCATGTCAATGGCGGCATGCAGATGCGCGATTGACGACAATGGATCAAAGACTCCCCAATCGCTGGCTTGTGCTGCTGTTGCTGCTGGGCATTGCCATATTCAATCAGGCCGACCGCTTTCTGCTTGCCGCACTGGTTGACCCCATTAAACGCGATTTTTTGGTCAGCGATGGGGTCATGGGCCTCCTCATGGGGCCGGCCTTTGCGGTGTTTTATTCGACGCTGGCGATCCCCATCGCCATTTATGCTGACCGCGCTTCGCGGATCAAAATCATCGTCACCGGCTGTGTGGCCTGGAGCATCTTCACGATATTATGCGGCTATGCGACCGGCCCATGGACATTGGCGCTGGCCCGCATGGGCGTGGGCGTGGGTGAAGCGGCGTTTCAGGCGCCCGCCTATTCGCTGATTGCTGCCTATTTCGCGACCGAACAACGCGGACGCGCCTTTGCGGTCATGGCGACCGCAACCTATTTGGGGCAAATGCTGGGCTATGGCATCGGCCCGCAAATCGCCGCAGCGGCGCATTGGCGCAATGCTTTTGAAGCCTTTGGGGTTGGCGGCCTCCTCATCATCCTCGCCGCATGGGCGATTATTCGCGAACCGCACCGCGAAACGGCGGGTGACACGCGGCCACCCTTTTTCCCGTTGGCGCGGCGACTGTTCGCGCTGCCCAGCTATACTGGCATGGCGATCGGCATGGCGATTGGTGTCCTGTCGGGAGTAGGCTTTGGCTTGTGGGCCGCCACATTATTTGCGCGCAATTATGATATGACTATGGCGGCGGCGGGTGCGGCGTTTGGCAGCGCCTTCGTTATCCCGGGTCTTTTGGGGGCGGCATTGTTCGGTTTCATTGCCGATTGGGCGGCGCGCGGCGATTATGGCCGAATATTGAAGCTGTCGGCAATTGCGTTAACTCTCGCGACACTCAGCCTGATTGGCACGACATGGTCGCCAACGCTGGGCTGGGCGCTGGGCTGGGCGGTTCCGGCGGGCTTGATCGGCGGCGGCTGGGCTGTCGGCATTTATGCCGGGCTCCAATATATATTGCCCGATAAATTGCGCGCCACTGGCACTGCCATCGCTATGCTGTCGGTCAACCTATTGGGTTATGTTTGTGGGCCGTGGCTGGTGGGGCTCGCCAGTAACGCTTTTGGTGAGGGGCGCGAAGGGCTGCGCATGGCATTGACCATCGTTGTGCCTGTCGGATTGGTCGGTGCGCTGCTGCTGTGGCGGGCGGCGCGGCATTTGACGCAGGACAAAGAAAAATTGAGCGCACCTGATGCAGAATATCGCTAAGGAAGCCGGCGCGCCAAATAAAGAATCACCGGGCAGGAGTGGTGCCTTTGAACGACAGGTTTGAAATCGATAATGTCGATCGGCAAATTATCGCCGCATTGCGCGCCGATGGTCGGGCGACTAACCAACAAATAGCGAGCGATTTGGGGCTGACCGCCGCTACCGTTTCGGCACGAATTAAACGGATGGAGGATGCGAACAAATTGCGTGTCGTCGCGGTATCCGATTTTTCGGCTCATGGCTTCAATATTATGATGGAGGTGGCGATAGAGGTGGACGGTCGCCCGGCATCCGAGGTTGCGGCCGAACTTGCCGAGCTACCCGAAGTGTTCGCCGCCCATCTGGTCACCGGTCGCTATGATATCGACTTGCTCGTCGTGCTGCGCAGCTTTGATGATCTGACCGAATTGATGAGCAACCGCCTGTCCAAGGTTGCCGGTATCCGTTCGATGATGCCCGCGATTGCGGTCGATGTGGTCAAATATCAATTCGACGTTGCGCCGATAGATGCGTGGGATCAATCATGATGCACCCCCAAATTGATGAACTTGACCGCCAGTTGATCGACATTTTGTCGCACGATGCGCGCGTTTCCAACCGCAAGATTGCGGCTGACCTTGGCGTGACCGAGGGGACGGTGCGCGGGCGCATCCGGCGGTTGCAGCATGAAAATCTGATCGCTTTCACCGCCATTACCAGCTTTGAACTGGGCAACCAGTCACGGCTCGCCATTATCGGCGTGCAGGCTGATGTCGTAAAGGCGCGCGCAATTGCCGAACAAATCAGTCAATTGCCGATGTGTAATGCGGTGATGCTGATGATGGGACGCTTTACCATTCTGGCTTTCTGCCTGTTCCACGAACTGGATCAGCTCCACCAGATTGCGTCGGACCAGATTCTGGCTATCGACGGCGTCCATCACGTCGAAACATCCATCGCGGTGCGCACGGTTAAATATAACGCGCGGGTGGTGCGGATTACGTCCGACCGATAGCCTTTCATCTATGCGTAATTGATGGCCAATAATATTACGCATTACGTCAAAAATTGCCCTTGTTTTTGTGGTTTTGCAGTGGCAGACATCTCCTATCAAAGCGAATTCGTATATGGGAGAGGGTGATGGCGACGACGGCGGACTACAGGTTGGGAGAATTTCCCTTTCCGCGCGGCTGGTTTATGGTGGGGCGGTCAGAGGATGCGACGACAACGCCGGCGGCAGTGCGTTTTTTCGGTGAAGATTTGGTTCTCTATCGCGGGGCGTCGGGCAAACCCTTTTTGGTCGAGGCCTACTGCCCACACATGGGCACACATTTGGCGCAGAACACCACATCCTATGTCGTGCAGGACAAGGAGCATGTGGACGGGGATAATATTCGCTGTCCCTACCATGGCTGGCGTTTTGGCCCCGATGGGCGTTGCAATGAAGTCCCTTATTCTCCTGCGCCGCCGCCCAAAAAAGCGTGCCTGAAATCGCATAAATTGACCGAGCGTGCGGGATGCCTGTGGGTTTGGTATGATGCTGAAAATGGTGAGCCGGACTATGATCTGCCCACCTTCGCGCCGTATGATACGCCGCACTGGGTCAATTGGCAGATGCGTGCGCTAGGTAAGCTGGAATCGCACCCGCAAGAGGTTGTCGATAATATGGCCGATAAGGGGCATCTTGTCCCCGTGCACGGTTCGCTCAACATGGTGTTGTTCGAAAATGAGTTCGACGACCATATTTGTCGCCAAATTCTGACCGCCGGGCACCGCACGCTTGCGGCGGATGGCGGTGATCCGATGACCAATGATACTTGGTACACTGGCCCCGGCATTTTGCAGTCCGAAATGGTGGGTGAGCATCCATCGCTGATGCTGATTGCGCATACGCCGGTTGATGATGGCAGCCTGATGGTTTGGTACGGCCTGATGGTCAGGGTAGCCAATGCCGAGCCGGCCGATGTGGATGTGGCGACGGCCAACCAATATGAAGAAGCCGGTGTTGCCGCATTTGCCCAAGATTTTGAAATTTGGGCCAATAAGCGTCCTTGCCTCAACCCAATGATGGTGCGTGGCGACGGGCCGTTTGACAAGGTGCGCATCTGGTATCGTCAATTTTTCAACCCGCGCGCGCGCGCGGGCGAAGTCCACGCGCGGGTCAATGGCCGCTATGTTACGCGCGGCACCACCACGCATCCGTGGGAAGATGTCGCGTGATCCGACAAAACTGTGACCTTTCTGATACGCAAATACGGCATAAATGATAAAATTGACCGTCATGTGCGGAATATAAGTTGACATTTACTACGATAATGCCAGCCTTCCCCGAGGCTAAAATTGCCAATGATAATGGATTGGGGAGAATATGATGCGTTTTACAGGCAGCTTCACGCGCGCGATGCTCCTGGCATCGGCAGCCGCGTTCACCGCTATGCCGGCCCAGGCGCAGGATACGCCGCAGGATCAGGCGTCCGACGAAACAGCGAACGGTGACATCATCGTTACCGCGCAAAAGCGCGAACAGGCGTTGCAAGACGTGCCGTTGGCGATCAGCGCTATCGGTTCGGAAATGATTGACCAAATGCAGGTCAATGATACGCGCGACCTTTCGGGTCTAGCGCCCAACGTCACCATTACGCAGGGTACGGTCAGTCTCAGTTCGGCGGTGGTTGCCATTCGCGGCATTTCGACCCCGGCGAGCGAAACTTTCGGCCTTGACACCGCGAACGGCGTTTATGTCGATGGCGTTTACATCGCGCGTTCGGGTGCGAGCGGGCTGGATGTGACCGATCTGGCGCGCGTTGAAATTTTGCGTGGGCCGCAGGGCACCTTGTTTGGCCGCAATACAACGGGTGGTGCCATCAGCTTCGTCTCGCGCGAGCCCGGGCGGGATTTCGGTATCCGTGGCGAAGTCGGCATCGGCAATTATAACGCATGGAATGGCCGCATATCAGTCGATACTGGCGAACTGGCGGATGTACTGCGCGCGACCTTTTCCTATTCACATCGTCAGCGTGACGGCTTTGTCGACAATATTTTGGAAGCGCGCGATTCGCATGATCCCGGCGCGCGCCGAACCGACAGTTTTCGTGCCGCCATCCGCGCCGACCTCGGCGGGACGGGCTATATTCGCTATATCTTTGATTGGTCGCGCAACAGGGGCAATCCCGCCGCATTCCAGTTGACCAACGTGGCGAGCGGCGCAGCGCGCCCGCCGGTTACAATTGACAGTCAGC
>CAUJJQ010000258.1 GCA_963205285.1 Pseudomonadota bacterium
GGCAATAAGCGCAATTATAACGCCCGGTTCGCTGAGCGCCTCCACCGCCGCGCCGTGCGGCAGGGTCGAACAATATTCGAGGAACAGCGGCAGATAATCGGGCAGTTCATTGCCCGACGGTTCCAGCCCGGCGTCGATATAGCGTTGGCGCAAATCGACCATCGCCTGCCCCCGGTCGCGGCTTTCACCATGGACATGTTCGAACAGATGCAGGCTGTGGTTGCGGCCACGGTCGAATATCTCGACATAATGTTCCTGTGCCGCCAACAAATCCCCGCCTGCTATTTGTAACAGCAAGGGTTCAATCCGCCGAACATCGCGCGCCCGCAACATCCCTTCTTCGGACAGGACGGCGCGAATATCGGGGACGGCGGCCCGCAAATCAGCATCCGGATAGTGGAGGAGCGCGGCGAGCGCGCGTAATGTCCGCGCGCGCATCAGAACACCTCGCTCGGCGTTTGCAATTTCTTGCGTGCAGGGGCTCCGAACATATTGGTCGTCGTTTCGCCCGACGAACAGCCGTTACCGAACGAAAATCCGCAACTGCCACGTTCGTCGAACATATCCTCCGCATCCTCCCGATGGCCGGTCGGGATCACAAAACGATCCTCATAATTGGCGATCGCCATCACCTGATACATTTCGTCAATCTGCGCAGAAGTCAGCCCAACCTTGGTCGCAATATTTTCGTCAATCACGCCATCGACCCGCTTTGCGCGCATATAGGCCCGCATGGCGAGCATGCGTTCAAGGCACAGCGCAATCGGTTCTTCCTTGCCCGCCGTCAGCAAATTGGCGAGGTATTTCATCGGGATACGCAACGAACGGACATCGGGCATCCCATCATTCACTGCAATCTGCCCGGCATTTGCCGCCGATGAGATGGGCGATAGCGGCGGGACGTACCAAACCATCGGCAGCGTGCGATATTCGGGGTGGAGCGGGAAAGCGATTTTCCAGTCCATCGCCATTTTCCACACCGGCGATTTGCGCGCCGCTTCGAGCCACGCCTCTGGCACGCCGTCGCGCCGCGCCTGCGCGATTACTTCAGGGTCATTGGGGTCGAGGAAAATGTCGAGCTGCGCCTGGTACAAATCTTCGATATTTTCGGTCGATGCCGCTTCCTCTATCCGGTCAGCGTCATAAAGCATGACCCCCAGATAACGGATGCGCCCGACACAGGTTTCGCTGCACACCGTCGGCAGCCCCGCCTCTATTCGCGGGTAGCAGAAGATGCATTTTTCCGACTTGCCGGTTTTCCAGTTGTAATAGATTTTCTTGTACGGGCAGCCCGACACACACATGCGCCAGCCCCGGCACTTATCCTGATCGATGAGGACGATGCCGTCTTCTTCGCGCTTGTAAATCGACCCGGACGGACAGGCGGCAACGCATGTGGGGTTGAGGCAATGTTCGCACAAACGCGGCAGATACATCATGAATGTATTTTCAAACTGCCCGTAAATTTCCTTTTCGACGCCGTCGAAATTATAATCGGCGCTGCGTTTGGAAAATTCACCGCCCAATATTTCTTCCCAATTGGGACCCCAGTTGATTTTTTCCATCCGTTCGCCCGACACCAGCGAGCGCGGGCGCGCGGTCGGAAAGGCCTTGCTTTCCTTTGCCTGTTGCAGATGCGCATAATCAAAGGTGAAGGGTTCGTAATAATCGTCGATTTCGGGCAGATCAGGGTTGGCGAAAATCTTGGACAAGAGGCGCCATTTGCCGCCCATGCGCGGTTTCAGCCGCCCGCCCTTCAAGTCCCAGCCGCCGTTCCAGCGTTTCTGGTTTTCCCAATCCTTGGGATAACCGATGCCCGGTTTGGTTTCGACATTGTTGAACCACGCATATTCCATACCATCGCGGCTGGTCCACACATTCTTGCAGGTGATGGAACAGGTGTGGCAGCCGATACATTTGTCGAGGTTCAGCACTTTGCCAATTTGCGCGCGGACTTTCATTCTGCTGCCTCCAAATTATTGAGAGGCTCCTCAAGCCAATCGACATTATCCAATTTACGCACGATGACATATTCGTCGCGGTTCGACCCAACCGTGCCATAATAGTTAAAACCATAGGCCAGTTGGACATAACCACCGATCATATGCGTTGGTTTCAGCACCGCGCGGGTGACGCTATTGTGGATGCCGCCGCGTTGTCCGGTGAGCGGGGAGCCGGGCACATTCACAATTTTTTCCTGCGCATGGTACATGAACAGCGTCCCCTCCTTCATGCGCTGCGAAACCACCACGCGCGCAACCAGCGCCCCGTTGGTGTTGAACGCTTCGACCCAGTCATTATCGACCAGGCCCGCGCGCGCGGCATCCACTTCGGACATCCAGACGATCGGCCCGCCGCGCGACAGCGTCAGCAGCAACAAATTGTCGGTATAGGTCGAATGGATGCCCCATTTCTGGTGCGGGGTGATGAAGTTCAAAATGACGTGCGGTTGCCCCGCCGCCTTGTCGATCATCGGTTTTACCGCCTTGGTATCAATCGGCGGGCGATAGACGCAAAAGCCCTCGCCAAAGGCGCGCATCCACAAATGATCCTGATAAAGCTGTTGCCTGCCGGTCAATGTGCGCCACGGGATAAGCTCATGGACGTTGGTGTAGCCGGCGTTGTAACAGACATGTTCGCTTTCCAGCCCCGACCATGTGGGGGAAGATATGATCTTGCGCGGCTGTGCCTGAATGTCGCGAAAGCGGATTTTCTCTTCCTGCTTGGGCAGGGCCAAATGGGTGTGGTCGCGCCCCGTAAATTCGCTGAGCGCCGCCCATGCCTTTACCGCAACCTCGCCATTGGTTTCGGGCGCGAGTGACAGGATAACCTCTGCCGCGTCAATCGCGCTGTCGATTTTGGCCAGCCCCTTGGCCGCCCCCTCTTCGCGCACTTCGCCGTTCAACCCGCGCAGCAAATCCACTTCATGCCCGGTTTCCCAGTTGATGCCCTTGCCGCCATTGCCGATGCTTTCCATCAACGGGCCGAGCGAGGTGAAGCGTTGGTATATGCTGGGGTAATCGCGCGTCACCACTGAAATATTGGCCATGGTGACACCCGGAACAGGCACGCAATCGCCCTTGCCCCAATCGGCGACATCAAATGGCTGAGCAATTTCACCCGGCGTATCGTGGAGGATGGGGGTAAGCACCACATCTTCTTCCACCCCCAAAACCTCTGGCGCGATTTCGGAGAATTTATGCGCCAGCGTTTTGAAAATTTC